>JAKITI010000006.1 GCA_021648145.1 Gammaproteobacteria bacterium | reverse complement strand
TTCCTCGGAAGCCTTTTCATCCTGCTCTTTTTTACTGCTGAATATTTCATTGGCACCTTGATTCAGGGCTTTCTTCCAAGCATTGAGCTGCGTTACATGGATTTCATATTCACTGGCAAGCTCATTCGCCGTCTTTTCGCCTTTCAGTGCTTCTAGTGCAACTTTGGCTTTAAATGTATTGCTAAATTTTTTGCGTGTCATTTCTGAACCCCTTTTTGACAGGTTTTTATATCTTAAACTACTGTCTGATTTCTGGGGTCCACTTTAGTCCACTTTAGATACTGAAAATCAATCTCTTGTGCGGTGTTGCCGCTGTCTGTAGTAATTGAGTTTTTGATCTCAAATGTTCCTGTGTAAGAGACGAGTGTTTTTTTTGTCTGAGCAGTCTAGATCCGTATAGTCCTCGGTTATTTCTTACTGAAGCTGGTTCCTGAAAAAGTATACGTTGTGCTGTCGCTGTAATCGCTAAGGCTCTGACATAGTTTCCACGTGCCCTCCTGCTCCGTTATCAGATACAGGGTTACCAACCTCCGCAGGCGACTAACACTGTAGTGAACAGCATGGTGCTGATTAACTTGAAAACTGACTTTTTTGAGTGAAAATATGTATGTGTTTTCATTTCATAAACCTCTTAAACTATTTTTCCGGGTGTAGCCAGAGCGGTGTGTTGTCGGGCAGTGAAGGGAAAACCGAATAAATATGACATCAAAGTCCATAAAAAAATTGACAAAACACCTACTTGGCGCTATAAGTTTGACAGGGCGTTTGCACCATGGACTGGCAAGAACAATTGATAACCTCCTAGTCTGATAACACCTCAGGAAAAATTATGTCTCTTCATATTTTTAGAGTTGCGCTGGTTCTGATTCTATGTAAATCACTTGTCTTCTCCCCTTGTTTTTGCAGAGCAGCTTGCCTTACGGTGACCTCATAGCACCAAAAATATCCACTGGGACATCAGGCACAATCACTATTGGCGGACAGAGACCAGCGCAATGAAAAACCACACGATGCAAAATACAACAAGAATCAATATTCCAGGAATGAAATTCCACTTTTTACTTATGTTCACAGTGATAGCATTACTACTCAGTGGTTGTGCCCAACAAACCGGTCAAGAAGAAGTACAACTTTCCAATGACAGGCTCTCAGCACCACTCCCCAGAGCACTCAGAGCATTGGATAATGAAAGCAATTTAGTCGTCGAAGTAGTGATCAATGGAGAAGCACCAAAAGTATGCGCTAATCTTGCTGTAGACAAAGAAAACGCCACATTTTCATGCGACATCACCGTATCAGCTGGCCCACATACACTGTCACTGATCTATTCAATCATAGATCCTACTTACGAAAAGGTTAAAGTTGCAATAACCTCCAGTATCGAAGTGAAAGTTGTTGAAGGAGAAGCGGCCGCTGCTGACTTTAGCTCTGAAGTGATGACATATGAGGATAGTGATAATGATGGAATTAACAATCTGGATGAGCTTAATGCAGGAACCGACCCGAATGTATCACTCCCCATAGCCACACCACAAAATATTACATTGACAGAAAACACAAAGAGAGAAGTTACCCTGGCAGGAAGTCAGGCAGAAAACAGAGTATTAACATACACCGTTGTAACACTGCCAGAAAATGGAGGGTTAAGTGGCACTGCACCAAACCTGCTCTATACTCCAAAGTCAGATTACACTGGTGATGACAGCTTCACATTTAAAGTCAATGATGGCGTTGCTGACTCTGAGCTCGCAACGGTAAAATTGACCATCAAGGCAGATACACCAAAACCACCCACACCAATCCCCCCAACAGCCACACCACAAGGTATTACACTGGCAGAAAATACAAAGAAAAAAATCACCCTGACAGGAAGTCAGAAAGAAAACAAAGCATTAAAATACGCTGTTGTAACACAACCAGAAAATGGAGCGTTAAGCGGCACAGCGCCAGACCTGATTTATACACCAAAATCAAACTACAGCGGTGATGACAGCTTTACATTTAAAGTCAATGATGGTGCTAATGATTCTGAGCTCGCAACGGTAAAATTGACCATCAAGGAAGATACACCAAAACCACCCACACCAATCCCCCCAACAGCCACACCACAAGATATTACACTTACAGAAAATACAAAGAAAAAAATCACTCTGACAGGCAGTCAGGCAAAAAACAGAGCATTAACATACGCCGTTGTAACACCCCCAAAAAACGGAAAATTAAGTGGTACTGCGCCAAGCCTACTCTATACTCCAAAGTCAGATTATACCGGTGATGACAGCTTCACATTCAAAGTGAATGATGGCGCTAATGATTCTGAGCTCGCAACGATAAAATTGGCTATCAAGGCAGATAAATCTATAAAACAACCCCCCATAGCCACACCACAAAGTATTACATTTGCAAAAAATACAAGTAGAGCAATCACTCTTGCAGGAAACGATGCAGGAAACGATGCAGGAAATAAGGCATTAACATACGCTGTTGTAACACCACCAAAAAATGGAAAATTAAGTGGTACTGCTCCAAACCTGCTTTATACACCAGAATCAGCAGACTACGCCGGTGATGACAGCTTCACATTCAAAGTAAATAATGGCACTGATGATTCTGCACCTGCAACGGTAAAATTGACTATCAAGACATATATGCTTTTAGAAAAAAGAGAAGACTATGATGGAGATGGCACCGCGGATGTAATTAGGACTTACACTTATGATGCCAATGGTAATGAGTTGACAAATAGTTATGATGGTGATGGAAACGGCACTGCGGATACCATTTTTACTTCCAGCTATGATGCCAAAGGTAACCGGTTGACATATAGTCGTGATGAGGATGGAGACGGTACTGTGGATAGCACTTCTGCTCTCACCTATGATGCGAATGGTAACCGGTTGACAGAGAGTTATGATGCGAATGGGGACGGAACTGCGGAGAGAATTGAGACTTTCACCTATGATGCCAAAGGTAACCTGTTGACATATAGTCGTGATGAGGATGGGGACGGCACTGCGGAGAAAATTGAGACTTACACCTATACCTATGATGCCAATGGTAACGCGTTGACAGCTAGTTTTGATGATGGAGGTAGCACTGCAGATAGTATTACTACTTTCACCTATGATGCCAATGATAACCGGTTGACAATTAGTTATGATTTTGACGGGAATGGCACTGTGGATAGAGTTTATACTGATACCTATGATGCTAATGGAAAGCTGTTGACAGAGAGTTTTGACGAAGATGGAGATGGCGCTGCGGAGAGAATTGATACTTACACCTATGATGCTAATGGTAATAGGTTGACAGAGAGTTCTGACGAAGATGGAGACGGTACTGCAGATAGAATTGATACTTACACCTATGATGACAATGGTAATCAGTTGACATATAGTCGTGATGAGGGTGGGGACGGTACTGCAGATAGAATTGATACTTACACCTATGATGACAATGGTAATCAGTTGGCATATAGTCGTGATGAGGATGGGGACGGTACTGTGGATAGCACTTCTGCTCTCACCTATGATGCCAATGGTAATAGGTTGACAGAGAGTTCTGACGAAGATGGAGACGGTACTGCGGAGAGAATTGATACTTACACATGGGGCGAGTTTTAGGAGCGAGCACGGAATAACTTATTCAATAATGACTTGCTCTTTTATTCTGGTTTCAACAAAGTTGATGATGCCAGACAAGATGTTACTTCACTGCTTTTACAAAAGGGTTTATCTTGCTGTTTGTTTTAAAGGAGGCATTAAATGTCGTCAGGGTTCCAAGGTTATTCAGGTAAAAATTTTATAAATTACACCGCCCTATCTTTTTCTCTAGTAGAGGCTGTAGTCGTTTCAGGAGATGGCCCGAATTTCTGTGGTCATATGATGTTACGTGTGGATAATTACTATTTTCACGTTTCAGGTGTTTATTCTCACCCTATGTATATGAATGCATCAGAATATAAACGATATATTAGTCAAAACAAAAAAACTGAACTATTTCGAACGAGAAGAATTTTAATAAATAGAAAAGCTGCTAGAGATAAGCTTAAATCCTTACTTTCCGAAAAATGGTTATGGCTAATTGTTCCAAATAACTGTACTGATTTTGTAGAAGAAGTTATTGGCTCAGGAGAAAATGATTTTGGAATAATATCAAATTGTCCAACTCAATTGGCAATTAAAATTAGACAAGAAAAACGGCTAAAAAGTATGGTACTTACCCGTAGGGGATATCGTCCTAAAAGATCGGGTAATTCACAATGATTAAATATATAAGAATTATTGTGTTTTCTATAATTACATTTCTAGTAGGTCTTTATATACCGTTATTAGTTGTTGCTCTATTTGCTGGTGAGACAAATCATGAAGCGTCACTACCATATTTCTTGGGGAGTGCCTTTTTCTCACTGGGAATATATCTTTGGTTTGAAAAAACCAAACATAAATAGCTCCAGTGGATTGCAGATGAGCTGTAAAAGTAAATGTTCTAAGGAACGAGCACGGAATAACTTATACAACAATGGAAAAACTATTGATGTAGTTTAGATCATACTTTTTGAAGCGCTTGAAGAGACAAGCTCTTATTCAAGATATTCAGAATTCAGGCATACAAAAAGAGCACCCCTCGGGGTGCTCTTGGTTTATGGATTATTGACTGATATATGGCACGTCGTAGTAAATATCAGTGGGTCGTTGATCGACGGAAGTTTTATATCCGGTTCCGACATTTCCTACGTAAAAAATATCATAAAATTTGGGTTGTTGATTGAACGCAAACCCAGTCAGATACTGAAAATCAATCTCTTGTGCGGTGTTGCCGCTGTCTGTAGTAATTGAGTTTTTGATCTCAAATGTTCCTGTGTAAGAGACGAGTGTTTTTTCGGTAGTGGGTCGAATTCGTTGTTAAGCATGAATGTCCACACCGAATTCGATTTTGTTAATCAATAAACCAATGACAATATCATGCATTTTTTCTGACTTTGAAAAACAAATTGTTTTTCGTGTCAGTCGCTTAATCCATGTTCTTAAGTTTAAATTCTTACGTTCAATCTTTTGAGTATTACGTTTTCCCACTTCGTGCTTAGTGGGGTCAATATATCGTTCGTAGGCTCCCCAGTCATCCGTGTAAAAACGTTTGATTTTCAAGGGCGCTAGCAAGGCTTTTAACTCCTTAAAAACAATGTCTTTTCGCTTGCCAAAAACATAAGCCAAAATAATATTCGTTGAATGTTCCACCGCATACCAAGTCCAGCGTTGATTAGTTTTGTTTCCTACAAATGACCATTGCTCATCTATTTCAGCCTCTTCACAGATTAATTCAACATCACCGAGCGCTGTTTTAGACTGAAATTTAGGATTCACTTGTGTGAGCTTGCTTTCCTTTTTTTTAGCCTATTTATAACCGTATTCTTATTGATTTTAAGTACACGGGCTGTATCTCTAATTCCACTTCCATTAATAGCCATTTCAACGATTCTTTCAGTCATTCCGTATGCACAAGCTTTGTAGTTATAATCAAGCATGAATGTTTTAGTTTTACACTCTGAATTACGACAATAGTAACGTTGTTTTCCTTTACCATTCGTCCCAGATCTTGTGATTTTTATACTGCTACACTTTGGGCAACTTATTTCTTGATAACAGGTCATAAATTCAGATTATACAGGATAACTACAAATTCGACCCATTACCGTTTTTTCTTTGTCTGAGCAGTCTAGATCCGTATAGTCCTCGGTTATTTCACTGAAGTTGGATCCTGAAAAAAGTATAGGTTGTACTCTTGCTGTAATCGCTAAGGCTCTGACATAGTTTCCACGTGCCCTCCAGTTCGGTTTCGTTGCCGCCTCCTGACCCATTCCCTCCTGTGCCGTTATCAGGCACAACCTCCGCCACCTCCGCAGGCTACTAACGCTGTAGTGAACAGCATGGTGCTGATTAACTTGAAAAATGACTCTTTTGAGTGAAAATATGTATGTATTTTCATTTTATAAACCTCTTGAACTATTTTTTAGTTAAAGCACGAGGGAAGAATGATCCGCCCCCGTACGTTCATAAAATTCCATTTCAATATTTAGCCCTGAATTCCACCATTTTCACAGATAAAACTAGGGCGTATTTACATCACCTGATGCATTGTTGCTATAGGTATTATCCGTCAGTGTGATAGTGCAACCGTCTGCTGCATCTCCGTATTTGTATACACCCCAAACCGACAGGTTATTTTATTAACGCCTTACATGCGAACACAGAGAGCAAAAAACAGGTTTCAAAACTCACGCTAATTGCCCTCGCTTCGCTTTCCATGGCAATTAGCGAATGAAAACGTTAGTCCCACTATCTATATTATTAAACGTATTTCCTGTGTGAGTCCCTGCTGTACTGTCGTAAAGCCAAAGTCCATTGGTCGCGCTATGCTGAAGCAAGCAGTTAGTGACGTCTACAACAGCATCGTTAAAGAAAACTCCTACTAGTCCTTGTGTATTTCCGCCTGGTGCACCAGCGTATTCGACAATACAGTTGTCAAGTTTATTGGAAAAACTGTTACTGAAAAACTCAAGTCCTTTCCAGTAACCAGGAACCTGTTGTCGACCAGTGAAGGTAATCGGCAACGCTGCTGTTCCAATAGCCGTTAGCGAACCATCGACTCTAAAGCCACCGCTGGCGGCAAAGGAAAGTGTTGTACCTTCTTCAATGATAATGCTTGAGCTAATATTATGAGTACCAACATAATATGATACACCCAAATTTTTAATGGTCTGATCGGTGACAAAAGCACCGCTGTCAAACACGATAGGGTCATTATATGTGCTGTTTGTATCCAGCTTACCTACTAGGTTTGGATCAATCAAAACGGAGCCATCGACACTATTGATAAAACTTACGGTGGAAATATCAAGGATGTGCGCAGCATTATTAACATCAAGACCGTACTGCAAGCTATCACTAATAATCGTATTGTGAATTTTTAAACGACCTGGCGTACCGAACAGAGTAACGGCACCTTTGCCATTGCCATTTGTGCCACCCGCATATTCCACACTAACATGGTCAAGTTCATTAGCCGTTCCGCTGAAAGTAAACTGCAAACCATGCCATGATCCCGGGGTTTTGTTTTCTCCGGTAAAGATAATGTTATTAACTGTAGTTCCTCTTGCGATTAAGGTTCCAGTCCTTTCTATTCGAAAATTACCTCCCTGCCTGAAAATAAGTGTGCTGCCAGGATCAATCATTAACACCGCTTCTACACTGTTATTGTGCAACTTATAGGGTACATTCAGTGCCTGCCATGTTTGATCATCCTCGATGTTTGAAGTTTCAAAGATAGAGATATATTCACGATTCGCAACATTACCGGTGTAACTCGACTGTCTATCCAGCTTGCCAACCTCATTTGCGGGAATACGTACAGGAGCGCCTTCATTCGTCGTTAGCGTATTGTTTGCAAAAAGATCAATAATCGCGCCATTACCAAAAAACACACCATAACCAGCACTTTGGCGCAGGGTAGTATTGCTGAGCTTAATACGCGTGGTCGAGTTGATTTCCAAATTTGCACCACCACCCGCACCACCGTATTCAACCGTTACATATTTAAGCTCATTATTTGCATTGTTAGAACTTAAATAGTTTATACCGTCCCAGTATCCAGGCGTTTGTTGTGCACCGGTGAAAATAATGGGCGCAGTAGGTGTGCCTACAGCATTGAGGGCGCCATCAGATTTAACTCTAAGTTCTTTACCTGCAGCAAATTGAAGCATGACACCAGGTTGAATGGTTAATGTTGCTGCATTTTGAACTGAGATGTCGCTGTTAACATTATAACAGGGCAAACTTAAAGAAGTGTTTTGTGAAATATTTGTATCTTGTAAGTCAGCACATTGAGTCGTGACCGCATCTTTAATCGTCAGTATGGCTATTGTATTGGCTCCCAAACTTGTATTTGCAGACGGACTGGTGAGTGCTATTTGAACTGTCTCATCCTCTTCCGTTGCGCTGTCTGACATAATTTGCACATCAAATGTTTTTGCGCTGTTGTCATTCGCCGCCCAGGTCAGTGTTCCCGATGCAGCCGTAAAGTCCGTGCCATCTGTGGCGGTTCCGTTGCTGACGGCGTAATCAACACTGATCGCCTCTGAAATGTTTCCGCTACGGTTCACTGTGATGGTAATGCTGGTCGCATTTTCCATTACGGTGTAGGTAGTTGCCGAGAACGATACGCTGGATGATTCTGGAGTTGTACCACCCGTTGTTGCGCAACTTTCTTCACTGGATTCGGAGTCGTTTCCAGCTGCATCGTAGGCGATAACCTTGTAACAATAATCGGTTGCTGATACCAAATTGAAATCCGTATAGGTCATTGAAGTAATATTGGCAATTTCCGTGCTGACGTTTCCAGCACTGCCACGCAGGATGCGGAAACCATAAACATCATTAATCTGTGCTTGATCCCAACTGAGACTGACATCGTCTCCAGCCACAGTTGCCTGCAAATTTGTTGGTGCAGGTGGTTTTGTAATATCTGTCGTATCCAGCGTAATTGGCGTTGTCGCTACGCTTTTTGCGGACAGTTGGCCGCGACCATCAATCGCTTCAATCTCGTAACTGTAATCAGTGCCGGTAGAAAGCCCGGTATCACTGTAAACCGGATAAGGTGTTGTTGCGGCCAATTCGCCGTTTCTGTAAACGTTATAGCCGGTGACACCTTTGTCATCAATCGAAGCTTTCCAGACCACGATAATTTCAGTTGTGCTTGCAGCCAGTGCACGCACTTCATCCGGCGTGGTGGGTGCGCTGTCTTCGCTGGAGGTGAAGTCGGTATTCAAATAGATATTATTAATAACAATATTCTGAATATTGGTGACGGGATCATTGATAATCACTGTAATCTGGTTATTGTTAATAATCACGGGTGCGTTATCGAGAAAGGCATCAAAACCAGTACTATCCGCATCGAAAGGTGTGGACAATAGGTCGATTTTATCTGTAACACCATTGCTAACCAGCACCTGTGCAACGATATTATAAACCTCATCCTTGATAGCATTGACTGATTGCTCCGTTGGCATTTTCGGGATCGCCGCGTCTCCGGAAAACGCTGAATCGATATCCAGCCCCTCGGTTTCAAACCAGTTGCGGATGATCAGATCCGTGTAGGGATGAATGTTCCGATTTATAGTGTCGCCTCCAGCCTTATGTGCCACACTATAGAGAAATTCACCATTCCCTTTATCTGTGCGTAGCAGGTAAGGGCCATCGTCAGCCAGCTCTTTGACTTTAAATTTGCCCTTGGCATCGGACGTTGCGGTTTTAATCGCACCGGATTTTGATTTTACTGTAATGGTTGCATTGGCAATGGCAGCCCCCGTTGCTGCTGTACCCTGAATAATTCCGGTGCCGATGGTGCCATCACCGTCACCTCCGCCTCCGCCTCCGCCACAGGCAGAAATTACTGATAGCATAAAAATAATCAAAAAATATTTGAGATATCTTGAAGCCCAACTGGCTTGTAGATTTGATGGTTTTTTCATTGTATTAGCTCCTTTTGTTAATTTTTTTCTTCGAAATAATAAATGCCTACACCCACTCTACTGGTGGGTTCGTCCTGTTCAGGCGTAAGTTGATTGGTACTCTCTTCTAGCCAGCGATTGTAATCACGCAATAAAACTAATGATTTATTATCACTGTATTCTTTAAATTGACTCACCACTTGTTTCGGCACCTTTCTGTAAACGACCTGCCGCTGAAATCTGGCATCATCGCTACTCTGCTCCTGATTATGCACAGCACTGGCTAATAGATCAGCCGCACAGGTAGACATAATTTTAATTTTTTCCAGTTCGTTATCTGCGGGTATATAGCCATAGCTGTTGAGTTTGACCGACTGCTTGTCTGGTCTGGAGACTATTCCTGTTCGCTCCAGTTCATCGACGACAGCTCCAAGCGTGATATCGCCGCTATAACGTGCTACCAGTGCTGAGAAACTGCCATGTTCCCCTTGAATCGGCAGCACTTTTGCTTCGTTGTTTTCGTCGAGAAATTCCGAATCGTTAAGCCAGCCATTGACAACCCGTATTGCACGGTTTGGTCTGCCCTTTGGGGTATTGGAGCCCTCTTCCTTTTCCTTGGTTAAGGCAACGACTTCTTTTCTGTTCAATCCAGTTAAAACTGCGACTCTCGAATAGGTGGTTTTCCTGCCCGGAATAGAGAAGTGCTCATAGGCAACATCAACATAAGCACGTTTTGCAAGTGCCACAAACTCGCCATGAGACACGTCATTTCGGATTAACACTTTTATCAATGGCTTCAACATTCTGCCCACCGCTTCAGCAAGAATTAATTTTGTTGCTTTTTTCATAATGGGATTATTATCCCATTCTTGCGGCTTGTCAACTATCAAGAGTTGGAGTATGGCTGGATAGATGAACGTTGGGAGGAATGTCAATTGACTGAGGAAACGATTTCACATGATATTGTTAAAGAGTGCATATGGTACTTGCCCCTTTGTTTGCTTAAAATGGCTTTAATTTTAATTCTGTCGCAATTTTAGCAATTTGGATAAAGTCTTTATCATTGTGTAAAAGGATCAGGTTGTTTTCTATTGCACACTGTGCAATTAAACAATCAATGGTTGAGCGGATGGTAATTCCTTTTTTGCGACAATTAAAATAGAGTTGTGCGGCTGTTGTGCGACTTTTTAGGGCATAATTAAAAGAGTAATATTTTTGTCCTGATCATCCGCAAGTCCACATATGCCTTTTAGATCACGTAAATCAAGGCGTTTTCGGTGATCAACAAACTCTCGCTTTGTTTTAATTGATGTTAGTAAAAAAGATTCGTTAACCAGTTGATCGTCAAGAATAATATTTGTGCGCATTAGAATACACATCCTGATGTGTATTTTATTATTTTAAAGCGTTTCCTTCAAGTTTTTTGCTGCCAATAAAATTGTTCGATGTAAATTAAATACATCTTTAATTGAGTGTTGGAAAATTACTGTTTAAATATTGATGGTGACTATTTAACTCAACAAAACAAGCGATTAAATCAGCAAAAACTTTGTTTTTTTCGGCAGTTTTCTCTAATATACCTAAGAACTTGACTCATTTACTAGGTTGATTCGTGTATGAGCAAGTTTTTGACTGGAAACAAGTCAAAGCTATTTTCAACAATAATAAGTTATGTAGAGTTCTTTTGAATTGTGAGATTGTTTTAAAGAGTTACTTTTTAAAACACTTTTATGAGGGGGGGAAGTAGTATTGCTTTTATGCATTGCTGCGGCCATTTAGTAAGTTAATTTCAAAGATTGTCTTAGGTGTATATATGGCTGATGACACGATTAATATAATTGATAAGTCTGATCTTCAAGACCCGGAACGTCGGGGAATTATGGGTATCGGTATTGCCACAGGTGCAGTGGCAGCCGTAGGTGCGGGCGCTGCGTGTATTCCATTTATTGATAGCATGAATCCAACCGCCGATGTGCTGGCAAAAGCGACCACAGAGGTTGAACTGAGTGAGATTTCTGTCGGTGAATCACGCACCGTAATCTGGCAAGGCAAACCGGTGTTTGTAATGCATCGTACGCCAGAGCAGATTGCTGGAGTTCAGGAGAATGACGGCGGAAAAGATCCGCAGCCTGATAGCGAACGTACTCAAAAACCTGAGTGGCTCATTGTGGTGGGCGTTTGTACGCATCTGGGCTGTATTCCTAATACAGCAGATGCAGGTTGGTTTTGTCCATGTCATGGCAGTGTTTATGACTATAGTGGTCGAATTCTCGAAGGGCCGGCACCGACGAACCTTGAAGTGCCGCCTTATGAATTTTTGACAGATACGACTGTCAGAATTAACAAGGCTTAAGGGGAAAGATTATGAAAGGAGTTATGGCCTGGATCGATGAACGCTTTCCGCTTTCGGCGATCATTCGACATGAATTAACAGATTATCCGGTACCTCGGAATCTGAACTACTGGTGGAATTTTGGTTCATTAGCCGGCTTGATGCTGGTGATTCAAATTGCAACTGGTCTATTTTTAGCCATGCACTATAAACCAGATATTGGCATGGCTTTTGATTCCATTGAGCATATGATGCGCGATGTGAACTATGGTTGGCTGCTGCGTTATATACATTCAACGGGTGCCAGTGCCTTTTTTGCGGTGATATTTCTCCATATGGGGCGGACGCTCTATTATGGTTGTTATCGCAAACCTCGTGAGCTGATGATGTGGACAGGGCAGATTCTGTTGCTGTTAGTCATGGGCGCAGCATTTATGGGTTATTTGCTTCCTTGGGGGCAAATGTCATACTGGGGTGCGGCTGTTATTACCAATCTATTTGGTGCAATACCAATAGCGGGTGAGTCTATTGTTGTTTTGTTGCGTGGTGACTTTGTGGTCGGTGATGCAACGCTAACACGCTTCTTCGTTTTGCATTATTTAATTCCATTCTTGATTGCGGGTATGGTCATTATCCATTTGGTTGCACTGCATACAGTGAAAAGCAGTAATCCTGAAGGTGTGCCACAGCCAGCAAAAGATGCGATTCCTTTTCACCCATATTACACAATGAAAGATTTTCTGGGTGTTTGTATCTTTTTGATTATATTCCTGGGGTTGGTTTTCTATTCACCATCAAGCTTTATCATGGCAGACAATAATGTTCCTGCTGATGCGATGAAGACTCCGGCGAGTATTGTGCCAGAATGGTACTTTTTACCTTTTTATGCCATCTTGCGAGCCATTCCTGACACGTTGACGGGTGTTGTTGCAATGGGTGTTGCGACGGTTATTTTTGCAGCGTTACCGTTCCTTGATCGCTCGAAAATTCCTGGTGGCGGACGTTTTCGCCCAATCTATCGCTGGTCATTTGCTGCTTTTATTTTGGTTGTCATTGTTTTGGCATGGATCGGTGCGCAGGCGGCTGAAGAGCCTTATGTGACTATAGGCCGAGTTTTTTCTGTGCTCTATTTTGGTTTTTTTCTGTCATTGCCATGGGTCTCTAAATGGGAAGAAAAATGGTTGCTACAGCGTGGAACATTACCTAAAGAGGTTCTGGACTATATGGAAGCAGAAGAGAAAAAGGCAAATAACGGAGGGCAGTCGTAATGAAAAACAGTAAACGTATTTTATGTGCGCTGGGATTGATGTTCTCTGTATCATCAGTATGGGCGGCGCCAGTTAAAGTCGAACTCGCTGATGTGGACATTGATAAGAGTTACGAAGCCGCTAAACGGGGTGCTGAAACAGTGACGACTCTTTGTATGAGTTGTCATAGTCTTAAGTACATTCGTTATAAGCATTTGATGGATATCGGTTACAGCGAAGATGAAGTCAATGCGATGCGTGGTGATAATGGAATGGAGGCTCCATTAACGGCAATGATGCCGCCTGAGGGAGCCAAGGCAGCTTTTGGCATGGTGCCACCTGATTTATCATTGATGGCTAAAGCGCGCGCAGGTGGCGCACTTTATGTCTATACATTGATGGCGGGTTATTATAACGACGAAAACGGTCAGGTTGATAATCATGCAATGCCCGGCACTAAAATGCCGGACGTGTTTGGTTATGCTTCTTTGAAAGGGGCTGACCGTGAAGCGGCTGAGCAGAAGATTAATGACCTTGCTTCTTTCTTGCACTGGACGCAAGACCCAAAAGAGAAAGAGCGCCATGAACTGGGTAAATATGTGCTCGGCTATTTGGTGTTGTTAAGTATCTTGGCATATTTGTTGAAAAAAGCTGTTTGGTCGCGTATTAAAGGGCGCACCCATCCTTGGCCGGATCAACATTGATGTAATCAATTGATAATACTTCGGTATTATGTCAGAACAAAAAACCCACCTGACGGTGGGTTTTTTGTATCTTTTTGTATCAATTTATGAAAACAGTATGACGATAAGCCGTCTAGCTGTTAGAATTGCCGGCTATTTTCTTGTATGTCACTCCATCAAAAAATGAAAAACTGATGATTGCAAAGATAAAAACAAAATGACAGAACAATCCAGGAACTCCTTGGTTGAAGTTCGTCGTATGACATTTCGACGCGACTCTCGTACAATTTTTGATGAAATTGATCTGGATATTCCTGTCGGTAAAATAACAGCAATTATGGGTCCCAGTGGAACAGGAAAAACCACGTTATTACGCCTTATTGGTGGTCAACTACTGCCTGATGCAGGAACAATTCATGTGGATGGCGAAAGCGTGAGTCAATTGTCGCGTCGATCACTGTTTAACTTACGCAAGCGCATGGGCATGTTGTTTCAAAGTGGTGCGCTGCTGACGGATCTTTCTGTCTTTGATAATGTTGCTTTCCCTTTAAGGGAGCATACTAATTTACCCGAAATAATTATTCATCATCTTGTTCTAATGAAATTGAACTCAGTAGGTTTGCGTGGTGCATACCGGCTAATGCCTAATGAGCTTTCTGGCGGGATGGCGCGGCGTGTTGCGTTGGCACGTACAATTGCGCTTGACCCAATGATGATTATGTATGATGAGCCTTTTGCCGGTCAGGATCCGATTTCAATGGGTGTGCTTGTAAAGCTGATCAAATTATTAAATGCAACGCTTAATATGACCAGTATTGTTGTCTCGCATGATATTCATGAAACAACTTCAATTGCAGACTATATCTATATTCTTTCTGAAGGAAAGGTGGTTGGGTCTGGCACACCGCAGGAAATAAAAGAATCTAAATCAGCTCAGGTTCAACAATTTATGCAGGGCTTGGCAGATGGACCGGTTCCATTTCATTACCCGGCTCCTGACTATAAGAGTGAGCTATTTGGGTTGGGTGATTAAATGAGTGCTTGGATACAACAACTGGGTCAGGCCGGTATTCGTTTTTTCCAGAGATTGGGGCGTGCCTCTCTCTTTTTGTTTAATGTTCTAAGAGCGGTGCCTGCATCGTTGATGCGTTTTAACTTGTTGGTTCAGCAACTCTATTATATTGGCGTTTTATCGATGCTGATTATTGTTGTTTCAGGCTTGTTTGTGGGAATGGTTCTTGGATTGCAAGGTTATAATACTCTTGTGGACTTTGGTGCCGAAGAGTCGCTGAGTGTCATGGTGGCGTTATCACTGGTACGAGAACTCGGGCCTGTGGTTGCAGGGCTGCTTTTTGCGGGGCGCGCAGGGTCAGCTTTGACGGCTGAGATTGGTTTGATGAAATCGACCGAGCAGCTTTCAGGAATGGAGATGATGGCTGTCGACCCTATTTCAAGAATTGTAGCCCCACGATTTTTGGCAGGGTTGATCAGTATGCCACTGCTTGCCGCGATGTTTAGTGCGGTAGGAATTTTTGGTGGTTACATTGTTGGTGTTGGTTTGCTGGGTCTGGATGATGGAGCTTATTGGTCGCAACTGCAGAGTCAGGTTGATTTTCATGGAGATATTGTAAATGGCATTATTAAAAGTGTTGTTTTTGGTTTTGTAATCAGTTGGATTGCGCTCTTTGAAGGGTATGATACAGTGCCAACATCTGAAGGCGTTGGACGTGCAACAACACGTACCGTTGTTCACTCCGCATTAGCAATTTTAGGGCTTGACTTTATATTGACAGCTCTAATGTTTGATGAATAACTCTGGGGAAATGTGTCATGAGACAAACTAAAGCAGTAGAGATCAGCGTCGGGCTATTTATTGCCGCAGGAATCGTTGCTCTATTTGTGCTGGCGATCCAGATGAGTAATTTCTCCAGCTTTGATAATGGTGCAAGTTACGATGTCACCGCTCGATTTGATAATATCGGTGGTTTGAAGGCGCGTTCTCCGGTGTCAATGGGGGGCGTTAAAATTGGACAGGTTTCCAGTATCGGTCTTGATAGTCAAACGTACGAAGCGGTGGTCACTTTGACGATTAACTCGCAGTATGCGGCTTTGCCGCTTGATACTTCAGCCAGTATTTTTACTGCGGGTTTACTGGGTGAGCAATATATCGCATTGGAACCAGGTGGTGAGGAAACTTATCTGGCAAATGGCAGTGAACTGCAGCTCACGCAGTCTGCTTTAGTGCTGGAGCAATTGATTGGGCAGTTTTTATTTAATGCCGGCGGAGATGATGAGTGAAACAGCTTTTATGTAGCATAGGGCTGTTGGCAAGCGCTATTATATCACCCTGTATGGCTGAATCAACGGTGACTCTTTCATTAGATCAGGCGATTGAACGTGCCCTGCAGGTTGATCCTCGTATCAGTGAAAAACAGCATTTTGTCTCGAAGGCAGAAGCTTTGCTGAGCGAGGCAAAAAGTTATGGAGATGTGTCTGCTGATGTCACATTTCTTGTCGGTATAACCAATGGGCTTGACGAGGGCGGTTTTTTTGAAACCGATGGTAAAACACCACGTAGAGGCCGGTATGACTTTGATGGCACATCCCTGTTAACAGTATTGCAATTTAGCGTGATCAAACCGCTGTATACTTTTGGCAAGCTTGAAAATTACAGTCTCGCTGCAAAAAATAATATTGAAGTGAAAGCAGGGGATGTGCAGATACAGCGTAATGCCACTGTGCTGGATGTAAAGCGTGCTTATTATGGCTACCTTTCAGCGAGTGATAGTCGAAAAACTTTAGAGTCAGTCGATAAGCGCTTGGCATCTGCAATTGATTTAGTATCGACATGGCTTGAAGAGGGGGAAGGTGATGTTTCTCAATCAAATCTTTATGCCTTACAAGCAGGGCGTGCTGTGTTGGGACGTTATATGGCGCAGGCGACAGGGCTTGAGCGAGTTGCATTGGCGGGGCTGAAAATGCTTTCAGGTATTGAGGATAATGTTGATGTTGAATTGCTCGATAAAGCAATAAAACCGGTCGAATTGCCTGAACTGACAAAAGAAGATCTGCGAAGAAATGCTCTGTCACAGCGCCCTGAAATTGCTCAAGTCAATGCAGGTTTAGCTGCACGTCAGGCTCTGCTTGAGGCAAAAAAAGCAGAAAAACGCCCCAACGTGTTTGCGGGGTTTCGTGGCATGGCAGCAAACTCGAGCAATAGAGATCGTCTGGATAGTCCATTTATTGCTGATCCTTTTAATGACTATGGAATCATCCCTGTGATCGGTCTTAACTGGAAGTGGGCGAATGGCGTACAATCAGCAAAAATCAGACAGGCAGAAGCTGAATTAAATGCGATGCTTTCGAAGGCTAAATTTGCAAAAACAGGAATTCCTTTTCAAGTAGCGGAGCAATACTATCAGGTGCACGCGTATCATGAAGCGGTCAATAAGTTGGCTGAGGGCAGTCGTGCCGCACGGCGCTGGATGGTAGCAAGTTTTGCAGATTTTGAAGCTGGACTAGAAAAACCTGAGCAAATAATATTGGCATTGCAAAGTTATGTGATGGCACATACGGATTACCTTAAAACAACATTTGATTACAATATGTATGTTGCCCAATTGATGAATGTAACAGGAGAAAAACAGTGAAAATTCAGATTATAGCTGCTGTACTGCTTGTCTCTTTTTTAAACCCTGTATGGGCAAAAGATTCTACACCACAGAAGTTAATGGAGGAGACTTCTGAAAAGGTGATTGCTAAGCTGAAAGAAGAGCAGTCGATCATTAAAAAACACCCTGAAAAAATTTATTCTCTCGTTGAAGACTTGGTGCTGCCCCATTTTGATTTTGAACGTACCTCAAGGTGGGTTTTAGGTAAATACTGGTTACGTGCAACGGATGAGCAAAAACAGCGTTTTGTTGTTGAGTTCAAACAACTGCTTGTACGTACTTATGCAAAATCATTGAATGAATTTATTGATAAAGAGTTCAACTACCTCCCTTTTCGTGGCAAAGAGGGTGCGACCAACGCAACTGTGCGTATGGAAGTGGATGAGCCTGGTGGCTTTCCAATTCCAATTAACTATAAACTTCACCTGAAAGAAGATGTCTGGAAATTATATGATGTCGAAGTCGATGGAATTAGTCTTGTGGCGAACTATCGCACCAGCTTTTCAAAAGAGATCCGTAAAAAAGGGCTGGATCGTTTGATTGAAAAATTGGCCAAAGGAAACCACAAGGCTGAACCTGCTTCTTCATGAGCGATCTAGCTGCACAATTAAATAAAATAGCTGATAATCAGTATCAAATTACTGGAATACTGACCTATGCGACCGTTCCAGTATTGCATAAAAAGAGTTTGCCACTGTTTGACCTCGAAGGTGATGAGTTAGTATTAGACTTATTGAAAGTCACCCAAGTTGATAGCGCAGGGTTTGCTTTGCTGGTTGAGTGGCAGCGTTTGGCAAAACAACACAATAAAAAAATACTATGTCACCATGTTCCTCAGCAAATGAAAGCAATTGCTGAACTAAGTGGACTTTCAATGCTTATAGATAACTAATTTTGTGAGATCAATTGATAATGCAACCTGAAACGATTCAAGAGATGATAGAAAGTAATTTACCTGACAGCCAGGCTGAAGTATGTGGTGATGGTCGCCATTTTCAGGCTGTTGTCATCTGTGATGATTTTGCGGGAAAAGGAATGTTACAACAACACCGCATGGTTTATGCGGCGTTAGGTGATCAAATGGAGTCAGCGATTCATGCGCTTTCTATTCGCACCTATACTGTAGCGCAGTGGGCAGATGCTCAAAATGCAGCATAGTTTTTTGGTTCCCATGCTCCCGCGTGGGAACCCATATACCGTGCTATATGTTGGCACCGTATGCATTCCCACGCAGAGCATGGGAACGAGAAATATTTTTTTAATTAATAATACAAACTACTTTCAATGGATAAACTAATAATTACGGGCGGAGCACGGTTAGATGGCGAAATTCGCATCTCTGGTGCTAAAAATGCTGCCTTGCCTATTCTTGCCTCGACCTTATTGGCAGATGAACCTGTCACAATTTGTAATGTGCCTCATCTACAGGATGTAACAACAACGATGGGGCTGTTGGGACAGATGGGTGTGCAGCTGGTTGTCGATGAAAAAATGTGTGTTGAAATAGACTCCACGACGATCAATACGTTTGATGCGCCTTATGCATGGGTTAAAACCATGCGTGCATCAATCCTGGTGTTGGGGCCTTTGTTGGCTCGCCATGGAGAGGCCAATGTTGCTTTGCCAGGTGGTTGTGCGATTGGTTCTCGTCCAGTCAACCTGCATATCTCTGGTCTGGAAGCAATGGGTGCGACCATTACTATCGAGGGTGGAGTGATTCGGGCACGAGCGGAGCGCCTGAAGGGCGCACACTTGGTAATGGATCAGGTCACCGTGACGGGCACTGAAAACTTAATGATGGCGGCAACGCTGGCCGATGGGCAAACGGTTATCGAAAATGCTGCGCGTGAACCCGAAGTGACTGATTTGGCAAACTGTTTGATTCAGATGGGTGCCAAAATTAGTGGTGTCGGCACTGATACTTTAGTGATTGATGGCGTTGAACGTTTGCATGGCGCGCGTTATACCGTATTACCCGATCGCATTGAAACGGGCACTTACCTTGTCGCAGCCGCAATGACTCGTGGCCGCATCAAATTGAAAGATACCGACCCTCATCTACTGGAAACTGTGCTGATTAAATTGCGAGAAGCTGGCGCTCATATCGAAACAGGTGACGATTGGATTGAGTTGGATATGAAAGGGAAACGCCCTAAAGCCGTGGATGTTCAGTCCGCCCCGTATCCAGGTTTTCCAACGGATATGCAGGCTCAGTTTACATCAATGAATGTAGTTGCAGAAGGTGTCGGTGCGGTGACGGAAACGATTTTTGAGAATCGTTTTATGCATGTGCAAGAGCTGCAACGTATGGGCGCTCAAATTAAATTACGTGGTAATACGGTATTTTGTACAGGCAAAGAACAGCTGACAGGCGCGCCCGTGATGGCAACAGATTTGCGTGCATCGGCCAGTCTGGTTTTAGCCGGTTTGGTTGCAACAGGTGAAACAGAGATTTCTCGTATCTATCATGTTGATCGTGGTTATGATCATATTGAAGAGAAAATGGCTCAATTAGGAGCAACGATTCGCCGAGTTTCTGAGTAGTTATTGATGGATAAAAAATTGACAATTGCCTTGTCGAAAGGGCGTATTTTAAAAGAGACTTTACCTTTGCTGGCTTATGCTGGCATTGAACTTCGGGATGATTTGGCGACCAGTCGCAAGCTGATTTTTGATACCAATCATGATGATGTAAAGCTGCTTATTATTCGTGCATCGGATGTGCCTGTTTATGTGGATTACGGTGCGGCGGATGTCGGTGTATCGGGTAAAGATGTATTAATGGAGTATGGCGGGGAAGGTATTTACGAACCGCTGGATCTTGAGATTGCAAAGTGCCGTTTGATGCTGGCAGGGCCAGTGGATGGTATACAATCACAAGGCCGGTTACGTATTGCAACAAAATATGTCAAAACAGCTAAGCGCTACTTTGCAGCCAAAAGTGAGCAGGTTGAAATTATCAAACTCTATGGATCAATGGAACTTGCGCCTTTAGTGGGATTGGCTGAT
Source organism: Gammaproteobacteria bacterium (assembly GCA_021648145.1). NCBI lineage: Bacteria > Pseudomonadati > Pseudomonadota > Gammaproteobacteria > Gammaproteobacteria bacterium. Next base: position 136,571 of record JAKITI010000006.1, on the reverse strand, counting down.
GCGATTGTTGACTTGGTGGATACAGGGAATACTCTGGTGGCGAATGGTCTGAAGCCGTATGAACATATTGTTGATATCAGCTCTCGTCTGATTGTGAATAAAGCATCAATGAAAATGAAGCACTCGGTAGTAAAAAGCTTTGTTGATAAAATTGAAGAAGCGGTTGCGCAGCGTAAAAATTAATCTGGGCATTGAATGATGATGAAGATAAAGCGCCTTAATAGCAAAGAGAATACTTTTTGGTCACAGTTGGATCAGTTGTTGGCATGGGATAAAGCAAGCGATGATGCTGTATTTCAAACCGTCAACGGCATATTAAACGATGTTCGGCAACGAGGTGACAGCGCTGTTGTTGAGTACACGAATCGTTTTGACCGTATGAGTGTTACTGATATGGCGGCATTGGATATCAGTAGTTCTCGTCAGCAAAAAGCACTGCAGTCGATCACTGCAGTGCAGCGTGAAATACTGGAGTTTTCTGCTGAGCGCATAAAAAGTTATCACCAACACCAAAAAATTGAATCGTGGTCTTATACTGAAGCTGATGGCACGATGTTGGGGCAAAAAGTCACGCCACTTGATCGAGTTGGCTTGTATGTTCCCGGTGGAAAAGCAGCATACCCATCTTCTGTATTGATGAATGCAATTCCTGCGAAAGTGGCGGGTGTTGAAGAGCTTATTATGGTTGTGCCTACACCTGATGGTGAAGTCAATGATTTAGTTCTGGCTGCGGCCTGCATATCGAATGTCGATAAAGTATTTGCGATCGGCGGTGCTCAGGCTGTGGCAGCATTGGCTTATGGAACTGAAACCGTACCGCAAGTCGATAAAATTGTAGGCCCAGGTAATATCTATGTGGCCACTGCAAAAAAAATGGTATTTGGTACGGTGGGCATTGATATGATTGCAGGGCCATCAGAAATATTGATTATTTGTGATGGTCAAACAGACCCTGACTGGATCGCGATGGATCTGTTTTCTCAGGCAGAGCATGATGAAGATGCACAATCTTTACTGGTCTGCCCTGATGCTGAATTTATTGATAAAGTTGAAGAGAGTGTTAACCGTCTGTTGCCAACAATGGAGCGCGCTGAAATTATTGAGAAATCATTATCATCCAGAGCCGCTTTGATTCAAGTGACTGATTTGGCTGAAGCCGCTCAGGTTTCAAACCATGTTGCCCCAGAGCATCTTGAACTGTCTGTAGAAGAGCCTGAATCGTTGGTCGAAAGTATCAGTCGTGCGGGTGCTATTTTCATGGGTCGATATACGGCTGAAGCCGTGGGTGATTATTGTGCGGGGCCTAATCATGTATTGCCTACATCACGCACAGCACGTTTCTCGTCACCATTGGGCGTTTATGATTTTCAGAAGCGTTCTAGTTTAATTATGTGCTCGAAAGAAGGTGCTTCTCGATTAGGGGTGCCTGCTTCAATACTCGCGCGTGGCGAAGGTTTGACTGCCCATGCGCGTTCTGCAGAATATAGAATTCAATAATTTGTGGCAATTGGTAGGTGGGTGGTGAGCTTGCGAACCTCAACAAGTAGGCAAAAAATAGCGATAGTTTCTTTTATGTAGGTAAGCGTGAAAAGGGATTGTGTATTTGCATTGCATCAATCACAAATCCATCCTGCATGTCTTCGCTTAACAAGGTCGAACATCCAGCTTGTAAGGCTGCTTCTACTATCAGACTATCCCAAAAAGAAAATATCCTGGTTTGATGGCGTTTCATCGCTCGTGCAATGATGTCTTTAGTTATCTGTATCAATGGGAACTCAGCAAGATCATTTACTATATCGGCCGCTTCTTCTTTGGGTAGCATATGTTTGCCGATTTTGGTAACAGTGACATAGAATTCTTGCATGACCTGTGTGCTCAATACAAGATTGCCATCTGTTCCATGTTCGCGGATGAGTTGTTTAGCAATTGCCCCCTTTTCCGGTTCATTTTTGTCGTAGGCATAAACTAATATATTGCTATCGAAAAAGACTTTATCGTTCATACAAGTCTTCTCTTGTCCATTCACACCCTTCGCTACTGAATTGTGATTGTTCGGCTCTTTGTAAAATACGTTCAGTCACCTGGCTGTAGCGCCTGGTATTTCCGATGTAGCTTTTCACAAATTCACGTATCGCGGCATTCAACGATGAACCTTGTTGTAGTGCAACCATTCGAGCTTGCTTGAGGTCTTCTTCCTCTATAGAAATCGTTACATTAGTCATTGTACTTCAGCCTCTTACCGTATTATATTGCATTTTACACTGGTTAAGTGTAGCACGTAAGTCGCATACGAACTAGCGTCAATCTGGACTGCCAGAAGCCAAGTAGGGTGCGTTGCACGCACCAAAAACGTTTCATAAAACCAAGTGATTTTTGGCATTGTCAGCAGTGTTGTTGTGCATATAATGCACCCTACTTGGCTTGCGAACCCCAACATTATTGGCTACGTTGGGATTCGCAAGCTCACCACCAACCTACAAAAATACTGCCAGGAGCACAATTCCCAATAACAGTCGATAGATGACAAAAGGTGTCATACCGATGCGGTTAAGAAGCTTTAAGAAGAAGTGAATACAGAGGTAGGCACTGACGGCTGAAAGTACAGCGCCCAGAACCAGTGGTAGCCAGTCATCGCCTTTTGCATGTTCAAGATAACCGACCGTCTCCAATCCACCGGCTAACACAATAATCGGAATAGAGAGCAGGAATGAAAATCGCGCTCCGGCTTCACGCGTCATACCGAGCAGGAGTGCAGCAGTGATTGTGATTCCTGAACGTGATGTGCCCGGAATAAGTGCTAATGCCTGAGCGCAGCCAATGACAAGCACATCAAACCAGACGATGCTGTATTCGCTGCGATTCATCTTTCCCCTGCGATCGGCAATCCATAATGCGATACCAAAGACAATGGTTGTTATCGCAATCACGATAGGGCCACGCAAATTTTCTTCGATGAAATCCTTAAAGATCAGGCCGGCAAGCCCTGCGGGAATAGTACCTAGCAGTACAGCCCACGCCAGCTTGCTCTCTTTGGTTTGTCCTTTACCCGCCAAGGACGCAAACCAGTCAGTAAACATTTTTGCCAACTCTTTGCGGAAATAGGCGACGACAGCTGCCAATGTTCCGACATGAACTGCCACATCAAAAGCCAGCCCTTGATCCTCCCAGCCTGTTAAGGCCGGGACTAAAATCAGATGGGCTGAGCTGGAGACAGGAAGAAATTCGGTTAGCCCTTGAACAATGGCTAAAACCGCTATTTGTATAAAATCCATATGGGGTCTCTGGTCAAGTCGATTTCTGGTTCCCACAGTCCTCCGTGGGAATCCATATCGTATGTTATTCTTTCACTATCGTATGCATTTCCACGGAGAGCATGGGAACGAGATAAAATTAGCGTATTCGGGAGTCGTTATCAGGCAGGGTGACATTGAGTTCCAGAACGGAAAACTGCTCGTTTTTATCAAGACTGACTTTGACCTGCTCTTTATCAATATCAACATACTTGCTAATAACGGCCAATATCTCTTTTTTCATTTGTGGTAGATAATTAGGTGCTGCTGTTCCACGCTGAGATCGTTCATGTGCGACAATGATTTGCAAACGCTCTTTGGCAAGCGAAGCTGTCTTTTTCTTAGGTTTACGAAAATAGTCGAGCAGGCTCATCCTTTGCCTCCAAATAATCTTTTAAATAATCCAGGTCTCTCTTCTTCGATAAACCGTAGAGGAACTTCTTCGCCGAGGAAGCGGTCAACGGCATCCCCGTAGGCTTTTGCTGCATCGCTCTCACTATCCAAAATAACGGGTGAGCCTGAATTTGAGGCTTTTAATACATCCCCTGATTCAGGAATGACACCCAGTAATGGAATGGCTAGAATTTCTTCGATATCTTCAATGCAAAGCATGTCGCCGTTTGCGACGCGTGCCGGTGAATAGCGAGTGAGTAGCAGCCGCTCTCTAACGGGTGTGCCACCGCGCTCTGCACGACGGGATTGACTGGCCAGAATACCTAAAATACGATCTGAATCACGAACAGAAGAGACTTCAGGGTTGGTGACTATAATGGCTTCATCAGCAAAATAGAGCGCCATTAATGCGCCGTGTTCGATCCCTGCGGGAGAGTCACATACAATATAGTCAAAACTGTGTTCGCCGGTCAGTTGATCCAGTATACGTTCGACACCTTTCCGAGTTAGAGCATCTTTATTGCGCGTTTGTGATGCAGGCAACAAAAATAGGTTATCAACACGTTTGTCCTTGATCAGTGCTTGATTCAGGGTGGCTTCTTCATTAATAACGTTGACAAAATCATAAACAACGCGGCGTTCACAGCCCATGATCAAATCAAGATTACGCAAGCCGATGTCAAAGTCGATGATAACTGTTTTGTGTCCTTTCAAGGCTAATCCTGAACCCAGCGAAGCACTTGTGGTTGTTTTTCCTACGCCCCCTTTACCGGACGTAACGACAATGATTTGAGACATTTTCAGTATATTCCCTGAGTTATTAATCTGGATCAGTTTTTGTTCTTGATTTATTTTATAACGTAACAATGAGTCTTTGAAAGCGATTTCCTTATCACTTTTTTAAAAGCCTGTCTTATTTATCACTGTTAATCCAGTAAATCAATAAGTAGTTTCTCATCTTGTAAATGAACGACTGTTCGTTTACTTAGGTAATCGGAGTCAATTTTTTCATTTAGGCGGTAGTGTCCGGCAATGGAAACCAGCTCTGCTTCCAGACTGTGACAAAAAATCATGGCTCCAGTATCACCGCTAGCACCTGCAAAAGCACGTCCACGGAGTGCACCGTAAATATGAATATTTCCATCAGAAAGTACTTCAGCGCCAGGGCTGACTGAGGACAATATGGTTAAATCACACCCCTTTGCGTAGATTTGTTGCCCAGAACGTACCGATTGACGAATCATGACCCCGTTACTTTTGGCTTCATCGTGTGGTGGTGTTTCGGCCGCCTCCTGATGATCCTCTGTTTTAGCCTCTTTTGCCTTATTAGTGACTGGATCGACTGGAGGTGTGTTGGTCGTGAGTATGCCAAGCCCTGCTTTATGTGCTGCGTTTTGATGTAGTTTTTTAGAGGAGCAGACTGCGACAGGAATCAGGTTGTGCCGTTCTAATAATTGCCGCAGGACGAGCAGGTCAGGGATTTTACCTTTGATTTTTTCTAGGTCAATAACAAGGGGTGCTTTTTCGAAGAATTTGGGGGCGAGGGCAATACTTTCAGCTAGCTGTTCATCAATTTTATCAATATCTGAGGAGTGCAGCTCCATGGCAGAGAGACTGAAAAAACTTCCTCTAAGGCGGAAACTATCCTGATTTTTTTGCTTCGGTTTCATAACAACTTTCCGAGTTAAGTGAATTATTCGATATTCTGAACCTGTTCGCGCATCTGTTCAATGAGCACTTTCATTTCAATGCTGATACGAGTGATCTCTGCACTGGCCGATTTTGATGCAATCGTATTTGTTTCACGGTTCAGCTCCTGCATGAGAAAGTCGAGCCGTCTTCCAACGGGTTCATCAAGTGTTAATACGCGCCGGACTTCAATGATATGAGCTGCAAGGCGATCCAGCTCTTCATCAACATCCAGTTTCTGTATAAGCAACACCAACTCTTGCTCAAGTCGAGACTGATCAATCTCTGATTTTAATTCAGCGAGCCGGTGGCTGAGTGTTTGGCGTATTGTCTCTAATACTTGTGGTAAGCATGTTTTAATTTGAGTCGTCCAACTCTCCATCGCATCACAGCGTTGGCGTATGAGTGTTTGTAGTTTTTCGCCTTCACGTTCACGCGATTTACGTAGTTCAGACAGCGTTGCTTCAAACAGTTTTATTGAGGTCGCTTGCAGTGGTTTGGCATCAAGTTCAACACTTTGAACAATACCAGGCCAATTCAAAAGTTCCATTGCCTGAACAGGATTGGCGTTGGTTTTTAATAAGGCATTGATTTGCTGGGTAGCGGTAATGAGCTGCTCTGTAAGCGCTTGGTTGATTTCAATAGTCGAATTACTGGATTCATTGCGTTGAAATCGAAGGTTGCAATCAATTTTGCCTCGGCTGAGTTGCTTCTTGAGTACTTCACGAACGGATGTTTCCAATGTGCGCAAACAGTCAGGAAGTCGAATGGCCGGTTCCAGGTAACGATGATTCACTGAGCGAATTTCCCACGTCAGTGTGCCCCCTTCGGTTTGAAGCTGTTTGTGGGCAAAGGCCGTCATGCTTCGTATCATGTTGTTTCTTTTTAATCCTGTCTCGGTGCTATACTTTGTTATATTCTAATCTATTTGCCTGAATTATCTAACCTTTAAATTTTAATAAAAAGGAAGTCTGTTATGCGCCCAAGTGGTCGAGCTCTTGATGAATTAAGAACAATTAAGTTGACACGTAATTTCACTATGCATGCTGAAGGCTCCGTGCTGGTCGAATTTGGAGATACTAAAGTGATTTGCACTGCTAGTCTGGATAACCAGGTGCCTCGCTTTTTGAAAGGTAAAGGCCAAGGATGGATTACAGCAGAGTATGGAATGTTGCCACGCTCGACCGGTTCAAGAATGGGTCGTGAAGCTGCAAGAGGTAAACAAGGCGGGCGCACCGTAGAAATTCAACGTTTGATCGGACGTTCATTACGTGCAGCGGTGGATCTGAAAGGCCTGGGTGAAAATACAATCGTACTGGATTGTGATGTCATTCAAGCGGATGGTGGCACACGCACCGCGTCCATTACAGGTGCTTATGTAGCGATGGTCGATGCAATGCGGAAAAAGCTGGGTAAAAAAATTCCGGTTTATGGTGCGGTCGCGGCTGTTTCCGTCGGTATTTATAAAGGCAAGCCGGTATTGGATCTTGATTATGCCGAAGATTCAAATGCAGAGACGGATATGAACGTCATCATGAATGATGCTGGCGCATTTATTGAATTACAAGGCACAGCAGAAGGCCATGCATTTCATCGTGAGGAATTGAATGGAATGCTAGATTTGGCTCATAAAGGCATTGCTGAATTGATTGAAATTCAGCGCGAGGCTTTGGGAATTTAAGATGTCGTTGCCGATAAAAAAAGCTGCGTCACGTATTGTTTTGGCGACGGGGAATCAAGGCAAGGTTCGAGAAATGAGCCAACTGTTATCCAGCTTGGGTCTGGATGTCGTGCCACAATCTGAATTTAATGTTCCTGAAGCAGATGAAACAGGTCTGACATTCATAGAAAATGCCATTATCAAAGCACGTAACGCCGCACATCATACGGGCTTGCCTGCCATTGCAGATGATTCGGGTCTTGAGGTGGATGCACTTCAAGGCGCACCAGGCATCTACTCTTCGCGTTATGCGGGAGCCGATGCCACGGATGAGACGAACCGCGAAAAATTATTGACGGATCTTCGTGAGGTAAAAGAGAGTGAGCGTACAGCACGCTTTCAATGTGTGATTGTTTATATGCAGCATGAAAACGACCCCACGCCGCTCGTATGCCAAAGCTCTTGGGAAGGTCGAATTTTGTTTGAGTCTTTAGGTTCGGGTGGGTTTGGTTATGACCCTATTTTTTATGTGCCGACTCATAAATGCACATCAGCTGAGTTACCCAAAGATGAAAAAAATCGCATCAGCCATCGTGGTCAAGCATTACAAAAATTACTTGCCGCTTTAAAAAAATAAAATCATATAAACTCTATGAAAGCACCTGAACTCCTCTCTCCCGCCGGCACTTTAAAAAATATGCGCTACGCTTTTGCCTATGGTGCAGATGCCGTGTATGCCGGAATGCCACGTTATAGCCTTCGTGTTCGTAATAATGATTTTAATTTGGAACATTTACGTATCGGTATTGAAGAGGCGCACCAACAAGGCAAGCAGCTTTTTGTGGCTGCCAATGTGATTCCACATAATTCAAAACTGAAAACGTTTATGAAAGATATGGAGGAAGTGGTGGCACTTAAACCCGATGCATTTATCATGGCTGATCCTGGCTTGATTATGTGGGTTCGGGAGCGTTGGCCTGATCTGCCGGTTCACCTTTCAGTGCAGGCAAATACGGTGAATTATGCATCTGTGAAGTTTTGGGAGTCAATGGGAGTTAGGCGCATTATTTTATCGCGTGAACTCTCTCTGGATGAGATTGAAGAGATTCGTCAGCGTTGCCCCGATATCGAACTGGAAGTGTTTGTTCATGGGGCATTATGCATTGCTTATTCAGGGCGTTGTTTGTTGTCGGGTTACTTTAATCACCGTGACCCCAATCAAGGCGCTTGTACTAATGCGTGTCGCTGGAAATATAAAACGTTTGAAGCGGTCGAAGATGAGACGGGTGATCTCTATAAAAAGTCAGAGCGCCATCCTGAAGCAGAGAAAACTTACCTGATTGAAGAGGCCGGTCGCCCTGATCAATTGATGCCCATTTTTGAGGATGAGTTGGGCACTTATATTATGAATTCAAAAGATTTGAGAGCTGTTGAACATGTTGTGCGTCTTGCGAAGATGGGCATCAATTCGCTGAAAATAGAAGGGCGGACGAAATCCCACTATTACGTGACGCGTACTGCACAAATTTATCGCAAATCTATTGATGATGCCGCTGCTGGAAAGCCGTTCGACCCTAGTATGTTAGGTGCGTTGGAGTCACTGGCAAACCGTGGTTATACCGATGGTTTTTACAAGCGTCATGATACGCATGAATATCAAAATTATATTCAAGGAAATTCAGAGTATTACAGCCAAAAATTTGTGGGCGAATTTATCGGTTTTGATGAAGAGAAAAACCTTGCTGAAGTGTTGGTGAAAAATAAAATATGTGTCGGTGACTCACTGGAAGTCATCTTGCCTGATGGGAACCATACTATTATGCTGGAAAGCATGGAAGATTTTTATGGAAAACCAATGCAGGAAGCACCAGGTGGTGGTTATAAAATACGTATCCCAGTGCCTACAAAAAATATTGAACTGGGTTTGTTGGCGAAGAATCTGAGATAATATTTCACTCTGGAATTCGCATAATTAAGTGTATAAACTGTTTGCTGGATTACTCTGCAGTGACTAATAATTTACTCAAGAGAGGAAATGAAAATGTTTAAAACAAATGTATTAGCTTTATTGTTTGGGATGTTGGTGTCAGCAAACAGTTTCGCTGCTACGCCAATATCAGAGAATGCGCATGTTTTTATTGTGTCGCCTGCCCATGGGCAAGTGGTGTCTTCGCCTGTTACGGTGATTTTTGGTTTGTCTGGAGCGGGTGTTGCTCCGGCAGGTGTGGATAAAAAAAATACTGGACACCATCATTTGATTATTGATGCAGAAACACCAAATATGAAAAGGGCAATCATAAGCGATGCTAACCATCAGCATTTTGGTGGCGGCCAAACACAGGTGACGCTTAAACTGGCTCAGGGAAAACATACGCTACAGCTTGTGCTGGGTGATAAAAAACATGTGCCTCACACCCCGCCTGTTGTATCAAAAAAAATCGAAATCATTGTAAAATAAAGTGAATGTTTAACAATGACCGCAAAGAACCAAGTTCTCTGCGGTCAGATGTTTCTTGATTTGATTTATTAACAGCTGCTTCATATTTCCTCGTTGTCAGGTGGTAGCACGAACCAGTTTCCGTTACCATGCGCTTCATGAATTTAAATACACTTAAAACACGTTTTGCACCCAGCCCGACTGGGTTGATTCATCTAGGCAATGTTCGTACGGCTCTGTTTAACTGGCTGATGGCTAAAAGTCAGCAGGGTCATTTTTTACTGCGTATAGAAGATACCGATCAAGAGCGCAGTAAAGCTGAGTATGTACAAGCTTTGGAAGAGGATTTGAGCTGGCTGGGGCTGAATTGGTGGCAGGGTATTCTGGATGATGGCTCACAAACGCCATGTATGCAGTCTAATCGTAGCGCTGTTTATTCTGATTATTATCAACAACTGGTCGATGCAAATTTAGCTTACCCCTGTTTTTGTAGCAGTCGTGAATTGGAAATCTCTCGTAAAATACAACGTTCGTCAGGGCGAGCGCCGCGCTATGAGGGGCGTTGTGGCTTTTTGAGTGCGGATGAAGTGCAGGCCAAATTAGATCAAGGATTAAAACCCACGTTGCGCTTTAGTGTGCCGCGTGGTGAAACAGTTGAGTTTGAAGATATTGTACGTGGCACTCAAAAGTTTGCAACCGATGAAATTGGTGATTTTATTATTCGTCGCGGCGATGGTACACCGGCCTTTTTCTTTAGTAATGCGATTGATGATTCGTTGACTGGCGTAACTTGTGTGCTACGTGGTGAAGATCATTTAACGAATACACCGCGTCAGTTGATGTTACTGCAAGGGTTACAGCTTCGAGCGCCACAATATGGTCATATCTCCATGATTGTTGGAGACGATGGCTCACCACTCTCCAAGCGTCACGGCAGTCGCAGTGTGGCTGAATTGCGCAATAACGGTTACCTACCCAATGCAGTGAATAATTATCTGGCACGATTGGGGCACTATTATAAAGATAACCAGTGCATGACTCTGGAAGGGTTGGCGGCTCAGTTTGATGTTTCTAATTTGGGGCGTGCACCAGCTCGTTTTGACGTTTCTCAGCTCGATTATTGGCAAAAAGAGGTGATTGCACAAACCGATGCACAGGCACTTTGGTTGTGGATGGGTGAAGAGGTACATTCATTGGTTCCTCAAGATAAAAAAGAGGCTTTTATCGAAGCGGTGCGCCCCAATATCAAACTTCCGAATGATGCGTTGTTATGGGCAAACCACCTGTTTGCAGAGTCACTCGATTTACAAGGGGATGCTCTGGATATTGTTCAACAGGCGGGAGCCGACTTTTTTAAAGCGGCGATTGAAGCAGTTACTGCATACCCTGATGATTTCAAACTTCTCAATAAACAGATTAAAGAGGCCACTGGCGCAAAAGGTAAAGCGCTGTTTCAGCCGCTTCGTATTGCCATGACTGGTGAGCACAATGGCCCAGAGATGAGTGCGTTGCTGACCTTAATGGGTGAAGAGAAGATTCGTCAGCGTTTTGATCATTGCCTGAAAATCATTTCATAAAGTTTAATTATGTTGCATATCTATAATAGCCTGACAGGCAAAAAAGAAAAATTTGTTCCGATTGTTCCCGGTAAGGTGGGCATGTATGTGTGCGGTATGACGGTTTATGACTACTGTCATATCGGTCATGCGCGTGTATTGGTTGCATTTGATGTGGTCGCACGTTATCTGCGTCACTCAGGTTATGACCTGACTTATGTGCGTAACGTGACAGACATTGACGATAAAATCATCAAACGTGCCAATGAAAATGGTGAGCCGTTCGAAACATTAACTCATCGTTTTATCGAAGCAATGCACGAAGATGCAGCATTGTTGGGTGTTTTACCCCCTGATCAGGAACCCAAAGCCACCGCTTCGATGGATGACATTATCGCCATGATTCAAACCTTGGTGGATAAGGGCGCGGCTTACTGCGCGGATAACGGTGATGTTTATTACGATATCAGCCGCTTCGAAAATTACGGCCAACTTTCAGGTAAAAAGCTGGAAGATTTGCGCGCAGGCGCTCGCGTTGATGTCGATGAAGCCAAAGATGATCCGTTAGATTTCGTTTTATGGAAATCAGCCAAACCTAATGAACCTGCATGGGATGCGCCGTGGGGGCGGGGTCGTCCAGGTTGGCATATTGAATGTTCTGCGATGGCGAAACGTTGCCTGGGCGATCATTTTGATATTCATGGCGGCGGTATGGATCTGAAATTTCCACATCATGAAAATGAGATTGCGCAATCTGAAAGCGCAAGCGGTCACCATTATGTGAATGTCTGGATGCATAACGGATTTGTTAATATTGATAATGAAAAAATGTCCAAATCATTGGGTAATTTTTTCACGATCCGTGATGTATTGGCGCGTTATCAGCCTGAAGTCGTACGCTATTTCATTCTTACCAGCCAGTATCGCAGCCCACTGAGCTACTCTGATGAGCATCTGGATAATGCTAAATTTGCACTGGATCGTTTTTATCTGGCACTGCGTGATCTGCCTGCTTCAAAATTTGAAACAGGCAGTGAATATGAACAACGATTTCACAATGCGATGAATGATGATTTCAATACGCCGGAAGCACTGGCTGTATTGTTTGACGTTGTGCGAGAAATTAATAGCTTACGTGAGTCGAATACCAAAAAAGCTGCACAGCTTGCCGCATTGCTGCGCCATTTAGGAGCCATTATGGGACTGCTCCAAGAAAATTCGGATCACTATTTCAAAGGTGATGAAGCCGCTGATGGAGTCGACAGTGCAGCGATTGAAGCGCTGATCGAAAAACGCAAAGTCGCACGTCAAAACAAAGATTGGGCAGAGTCAGACCGAGTTCGTGATGAGTTGCAATCACAAGGCATTATTATTGAAGATGGCAGCGGGGGAACGAGCTGGCGTCGCCAGTGAGTGAACTGAGTCTTGCGCTGCTCTCATTTTTTGCAGTGTGGCGCGACAGGAATTTCTAAACCTTAAATGCCATGGGGCTATTATCCCAAGTTTATATAATCCGTCGGCGTACACCCAGTCCAACGTTTAAACGCATGGTTAAATGCACTCTGTTCCGAGAAGCCCAGATGGAGTGCTAAATCAATCATTGAGACATCTTCATCTTTCAAATAGTCGATAGCAATCTCTTTTCGAACCGCATCGAGTATTTTTTGAAAACTCATCCCTTCTTTATTTAATTTTTGTTGCAGTGTTCGCGTGCTGACACAAAGACGAGGTGCAATATCTCGAATAGTGCTTTCTCTCTGACTAACACCACTTATCAAGGCTTGTTTCACTTTGTCCGTCCATGTTGCAGTTTTTGTTCGCTGGCTCAACAAATATTTGGCATGCTGCTCAATGGACATTAAAAATTTCGGATCAGCGCGGGGAATGGCTTGAGCAAGTGCTTTTTTTGAAAATGTCATATTACTGCTTGAGCAATCAAACTTAACAGAGCATTGGAAATGCGCGTCTAATTCTCTTGAGTGACGAGGGTTGCTCCGAGCTATTTGAACGCTTATAGGGGAAAGAGGTTTTCGTGTTAGTTGCCTCAGCATGGTAATTATGATGGAAAACATGGCTTCGGTAAGGTGACAATTTATTTCTTGGCTTGAATTCACTTCCTCAACACTAAATGTGGATGACTGTTCGCCTTTATGCATTTTAGGTAAGGGTCCTGAGGACATTACACCATGATATTCACAGACTTTATCAAGTGCTTGCTCAACGGTCATGCAATTGCTTGCCAACAAGGACAGCACATTATTTTGTATTCCATTAATCGATAAGCCTGCATGGAATCCAAGCAGCTCATCACCGGTTTTTTCCAGCATAACGCGCCAAACATCGTCTAACAGGGTTAAAGGCAGCCAGCTATCCGCACGATTTAACCAGTCCACTGCAAGCCCTGCATCAATCAACCATTGTTCTGCATCATGGCCAATTGAATAGAGGTGATCAATCAAAATCAGGCACGCAGTGGACGATGCCCTGCTATTGGATTCAGTCATTATTTAATTTAACTCGTCAGTGGTGTTTAGCGCATATCATCAAATGATGTGCATCATATATCAAGTCAGTCGCATCGCTATCAGGACAAAATGGTGTCTAAATTTTACGACTAGGGCTTTATATGCAAAAATTCAAAAACAAGTTTGACAAATTATTAGCGCACCTAGCCTATTATATTTACGATAACGCAAAACGAAGCTTAGCCGTTATCGTACTGCTGACACTGGTTTTTAGTTTTGGCATATCCAAACTGCAAGTTGAAACCAGCATCGAAGGGATGTTTCATCCAGATGATCAAACCTTTATAAATTACGAGGCTTTTAAACAACAGTTTGGGCAAGACTCAATCGCTATTGCCGCCCTTCAATCTGATGAGTTATTTACCCTGCCCGTTTTGCAACGCCTTAAAGCATTTCATATTGAACTCGAAGAGACGGTTCCTTATGTTGATAAAGTAACCAGTTTGTTCAATGTTACCAGTATACGTGGGCAGGGTGGCGAGCTGCTGGTTAATGAACTACTGGATAAGTTTCCTGAAAGTAAGCAGGAGATGGCGGCATTAAAAGCTTATGTGCTTAATAACGCCATATATCAGAAACGTTTAATATCTGATGAAGGGAATTTTACCATCATCACCATTCGCCCAGGAACTGGGTTGCAAAGCACGGTGGCTGATAATGATTTCATTCAGTTTGACGAGTTTAATCAAGCCAGCCCTAAAACGACCCAAATAAAAGCAATCCCATCTTCTTTGAATAATATTCAAAAAAATGAATTTTCTCAAGCGATAAAAAAACTTGTCGAAAAATATAATAACGATGCTAACTTCAAAATTTACCTTTCCGGTGGTCCAATTGTTGATGTAGAGCATGACAGCTCCATCCACAAAGATGTGGGTGCGATGATCATGGCAGCAGGGGTCTTAATATTTTTTCTTCTTGCCCTTATTTTTAGACGCGTCAGCGGGGTTGTTTTACCTTTGTGTGTTGTGATGCTCACCTTGATTTCCATCTTTGGTGTGATTGGATTTCTCGGTATCCCCATCTCTCCTGTGTCACAAATGCTTCCTTCCTTGCTCATTGCCATTTGTGTGGCCGATACGGTGCATTTTTTAAGTCTATTTTATCCGGCCTATGGTGACATGAGCAAACGAGATGCCGTCGCTCATGCGTTAAAAAAATCAGGGCTGCCAATGATTTTTACTAGCCTGACTACAGCCGCAGGTTTTATCGCGTTTAGCCAAGCTGATTTGTTGCCTATTGCCCACCTGGGTATCGCCACGCCCATTGGCGTTATGTTCGCTTTGTTGTTTACTTTTATGTTATTGCCTGCGTTGATTTCGTTATTTGATATCAAAGTAAAGAAACCAGTAAATAATGCTTATACAGCAACTCAAGTGATGGTAAACCTTGGGCGCATAGGTTATCAACGCCCCGCTTACACCATCATAAGTTTTAGCTTAATCACGATTCTAGTGATGAGTGCGGGGCTGAGCAATTTACGTTTTTCACACGATGTGGTTTCGTGGTTGCCCGAAGATAACTGGGTGAGAATGAATACCGAAGCCATTGACAAGGAACTCGGTACCACTCTTTCACTGGAAGTGATCGTCGATACAGGCAAAGAAAACGGCTTATACGATTCTCGTTTGATGCAAGATTTAGCCGATATTCAATCAGCAGTTGAAGCACTGGAGGTTAATGGTATGTCCGTCTCAAAAACCTATTCCGTCGTTGATATTTTAAAACAAATTAACATGGCGCTGAATGAAGGCCAACCAGCGTTTCACGTTGTACCGGAATCGAAAGCCCTCATTGCTCAAGCGCTGTTATTGTTTGAAAATTCCAATACAGATGATCTCGAAAATATCATTGATAACCAATTTTCAATGTTACGCATAACACTGAGATTACCGCAAGGCGATGCCTTCCTCTATTTGCCCTTACGCAATGAACTTGAAATGATGTTTAGAGCCAAGTTTGAAGATTACGCAACCGTTACCGTCACGGGTTATTTAGACCTCTTGTCGCAAAGTTTTGTCAACGTCATTGATACAATGACCGAGAGTTATTTGATTGCATTTTTAATCATCGCTTTATTAATGCTATTGATTTTTGGCGATTTACGCTTTGGTCTGATTAGTCTTGCACCTAATTTTTTTCCCATCATTATGGCGCTCTCTTTTATGGGGATTGCAGGCATCCCGATTGATATGTTTACCGTGTTGATGGGCTGTATTGCATTTGGCTTGGCCGTGGATGATAGCGTTCATTTTATTCATCACGTTCAACGAAATTATCAGCGTAGCAACGATATGTGGCATGCCATCGAAACAGCTATCTCCTCGGTAGGACGCGCCATTCTAATTACCTCCTGTACGTTAGTGGGCGCATTTAGTCTTTACCTCTTCGCCTCAGTCGGCACGCTGGCCAGCCTGGGTATGGTACTTAGCGTTGCGATTATCAGTGCGCTGATAGCAGACATCATATTGGTTCCTGCATTACTGTCGCTGGCATACCGCAAGAAATCAAAGGAAGCATAAACATGAACAATCAATTGACAACAAAATTAATTTTATTGGCGATGGCATTGGCATCTTTTTCATCCATCACCTTGGCCGATGATAATCTAACCGCCAAGGAAATCATGGTGAAAGTGGACGAGCGTGACACGGGAGATACCTCTCATCGAAAATTGACCATGATATTAATCGACAAGCGTGGTTCGCAAAGAAAACGAAACTTCACGACCCTTAGCAAATCCTATGAGGGTAGTGATAAATCTCTGACGACTTTTCTCTCTCCAGCAGATGTTAAAGGCACACGCTTTTTAAGTTATGAGTGGGCAGATGACATGAAGGGTAACGACGCATGGATCTATCTACCCACGTTACGAAAAACAAAACGTATTCCCTCCAGTGATCGAACGGGGGCATTTCTGGGCAGTGATTTTTCATTTTCTGATTTTGAAGATGCCGAAGTCTCTTATTACGATTACAAAATGATTGATGCAAATGGCTCGGTGGATAAAATCGATAGCTGGTTAATAGAAAGAGTGCCTCAGCCTGAAATAAAAGCCCGTATTGAAAAACAGACCGGCTACCGAAAAGAGTTGTTATGGGTAAGTAAAGATCACTTTGTCGTGATGCAAAAAAAAGGCTGGTTTAAAAACAACAAAATTAAATACTTAAAAGTCACCCGACTTGAGATCATCGATGGCATTGCAACCGATACAAAACTGCAAATGACGACGACAAAAAATGGTCAGCTACAACATCAGACAATCATTATTGTTAATGACATTCAGTACAACCAAGCAATAGAAGACAAAACATTCACCGCCGCTGCATTGAAAGAACATTAGAGTGAGGCGGACATTATTTCTCATGCTCCTGCTTTACGGCCAGATAACTTATGCTCAGGAAACATTCACTGACGTGGATTTTTTTGGTGAGATAGAGCTGACTAACAAAGAGAGTGACGATAAAAACAAATATCTTGGTGGTTTTTTGCGTTATCAGACAGGTATAAACCTGGAAGACAATAAAACCACCCATGTACCGAACTCTCGCGCTCCGGCACTGACAAAGGCAAAGGTCAGCTTTAACGCTTATGTGCACGATGAGTATTCGTCGTCAATCAAGTATAAATTTAGGCTGAATGGCTATTATGACGCAAGCTATCAATTCAATGATTCTTCATCATACACAGCCGAGCAAAAAAGGGCATTTGAATCTGCGGTGGAAATGGCAGAGTCTTATTTAACCCTAAAGCTACCTAACGACTTCTCGCTTTCCATAGGTCGACTCATTAGTGCCTGGGGACAATCCGAAGCATCCCCCGTTGTCGATATCGTCAATCCGCGAGATATCAGGGAATTTGGCCAAGCCGATCTCGAAGAAATGCGTTTACCCGTAGGGGCTTTAAAACTGAATTACACTGACAATCAATGGCTGGCTGAGTTTGTCTCTGTGTTTGAGTTTCGCGGCAACAGAGTCGGTGTACATGGCAGCGATTTTGATCCCTACCTCACGTTTCGAGATAGAGAAATCCATGATGAAACCAAACCTTATGGCTTCGCAAGAAGTGGCGAGTTTTATTTTCGTCTCAAAACTTATTTGGCAAAAGGGGAGCTTGCCGTGATTATTGGTGATGGGTATGACAAATCCGCCATACTCAACCAACGCCCTGGCAATAGTCTAAGGCCAGAGTATAAACGAATGAAAACTGTTGGCGCATCGGGTAATGCGGTGTGGCAAGCGTGGCTCACTAAATTTGAATTTTCTTATAAATTTAATAAGGGGATACAACAAACTCAGGGATGGTCTCGAAAAGACGTTGTTCAATCTATGATTGGCGTGGACTACAGCGGCTTAATCAATACCACCATTACGTTTGAATGGAATACTCGCTATATCAAAAACTATACGGAACGTTTGTTAAACGACAAAATACAGCACACCTATGCGCTGTTTTTAAAGCGAACGTATTTAAATAATCGACTGAGCAGTGATTTAGCCTGGTTTAAATATGGCGCGAATGATGGGAATATTTATCGCATTAACTTGAGCTATGAGTATCGCGATAATATACAATTCTCTCTGGACTACTTCATTTATCGTGCGGCTAAACCGGATGCAATATTGTATAACTATCGCAACAATGATCGTATAGTATCAACAGTGAGTTATTATTTTTGAGAGGCTGGTAATGACAATGCGTGTTGTTAAGCAAATGCCTGTTAGGGCTAACACCTGTGCAATCCAGCCCAGAATTTGGCTCAATAAGCATTATGAATTAATGGCGCTTATTCAATTCATATTGATCAGGTGGTAGCACAAACCAGTTTCCGTTACCATGCGCTTCATGAATTCAAATACACTTAAAACTCGTTTTGCACCCAGCCCGACGGGGCTGATCCATTTAGGTAGTTTTTTCACGATCCGTGACGTATTGGCGCGTTATCAGCCTGCCTCAAAATTTAAATTAGGCGGTGAGTATGAGCAACGATTTCACAATGCGATGAATGATGATTTTAATACGCCTGAAGCCTTGGCTGTATTGTTCAATGTCGTTCGAGAGATTAATAACCTACGTGAATCAAATACCGAAAAAGCGGCACAACTGGCTGCACTGCTACGCCATTTAGGAGCCATTATAGGATTGCTTCAAGAAAATTCGGGTCACTATTTCAAAGGTGATGGAGCCGCTGATGGAATCGGCAGCGGGGGAACGAGCTGGCGTCGCCAATAGATGATTACTGAGCTTGGTCTTGTGCTGGTCTCCTTTTTTGCGGCAACGCTGCTGCCTTTCAGTTCGGAGGCGGCGCTGTTTGCTGCCATTACGGCAGGTGTGCCTGTGCTGAATGTGGTGATCGCTTGCTCGATCGGGAATTGTCTCGCATGTTTGCTGAATTTTAAACTGGGTGATTGGCTGCGGGAAAAGATGCAAAGCAAAATGGAAAACAGCAAGGGGGGAAGGCTCTCTCTTCACTGGATGCAGCGTTATGGAAAAGCAAGCCTATTTCTAAGCTGGCTGCCCATTATTGGTGATCCGCTGACAGTAATTGCCGGTATGGCACGAGTGGGTTGGTTATGGTTTATTGGCGTAATTTGTACGCTGAGAATTGTTCGTTATATCGTCATTGCAGGCATGATAAGTTGAGCGCTATCTAATATCGAAGAGATGATTAAAAAGGAGCAAGACAATGAGTAATGATAGTCAAATTGTCATTTATCAAAATGCTCAAGGAGGTATACAGCTTGATGTACGCATTGAAAGTGAAAGTGTTTGGCTCAGTCAATCTCAAATTGCACAGCTATTTGGTAAAGGTCGAAGTACGATTTCCGAGCATATTAATCATATATTCCAAGAAAAAGAATTATCTGAAGAGGTGGTGTGTCGGGATTTCCGACATACCACTAAACACGGTGCTATAGCAGGAAAAACACAGCAACAGAGCCTCAAGCTTTATAATTTAGAGCTGATTATTTCTGTTGGTTACCGCGTAAAATCCAAACAGGGCACGCAGTTCCGAATCTGGGCAACCCAGCGTTTAAAAGAGTATATTATTAAAGGATTCGCCTTAAATGATGATCGTTTTAAAACAGGCAAATCCATGCAGTACTTTGATGAACTGCAACAACGCATTCGTGAGATACGCCTTTCTGAAAAATTCTTTTACCAAAAAATAAAAGACATTTACACCACCAGTGTTGATTACAGTCCCAAGGATGAAAAAACCCGCCAGTTTTTTCAAATAGTACAAAATAAGCTACTTTGGGCAATTAGCCAGCAAACTGCGGCTGAGTTGGTCTACCGTCGCGCCGATGCCCGTTTGCCACTGTTGGGAATGTTGTCACTTGACTCAAAAAGTCAATCCATTAACAAACAACAAGCCAGCATTGCCAAAAATTATTTGAATGAAGATGAGATAAAGCTACTCGGTTTATTGGTAGAGCAATACCTCGCTTTTGCTGAAACAATGGCGCAACAACAAACGCCGATGACGATGCAAGATTGGAGCGAGCGCCTCGATGCTATTTTGCAATTAAATGGCAGGGAGTTACTCAAACATGCAGGTAAAATTAGCCAGCAACAAGCCAAAGAAAAATCCGCACTAGAGTTGAAAAAATACCGTGAGCAGCAAAGAAATATTGAAGTTGAGAATAGTCTTAAAGAAATAGAAGAAGATATTAAGAGACTGGGGGCGGATGAATGATTATGTCTGAAAAATAGGGAGGGTCGTGTAACGATGTCAAAGTCTAATCAATCTACTCTTATTATTTACAACTCCACTGATGGAGGAGTATCTGTCTCACTTTATGCCAATGATGGCATGGTTTGGATGACGCAAAATCAGTTGGCAGAACTTTTTGACACCTCTAAGAAAAATATATGACTTCATGTTGATAGTATTATAAAAAACAATGAGTTGCACGAAGCTTCAGTTGTCAAGGATTACAAGATACTTCATTATTCCCTTGAAATGATTATTGCCATTGGTTTTCGGGTCAAAGGTTTCCGAGGAACACAGTTTAGAATATGGGCAAATAATAACTTAAAGGAGTATTTGTTAAAGGGCTTTGTAATGGATGATGAGCGCTTAAAAAAAACCTGATGGTCGCCCTGATTATTTTGATGAATTATTTAACCAAGATGTTAAAAAGGTAATCGTAGCGGTGCCTGAACGCTCGCTTGGCGCATCGTTTGCCACCACTGTTTTAAAGACTCACGGCTTCTTTACGGATTGGGAAGTTGAGCATGAATATAACCTGTGTACAGCGGGGGGTGATAAAAGCAAGGTGAGTGCGTTTGTTTCTTTTATGGAGGATAGTGCGGCCACTATTTTAATATGCACCCATGCAACCTTACGTTTTGCGTTTAATGCTATGAATGAAAGCCAGTTTAATGATTATGGGTTAGCGTGGGAACCAGAAAAGGACTCCTTACAAATTTGTTATTAGAGGTTAGTCTATGTCTAAAAATGACTCTCAATTCATCATCTATCAAACCGAAAATGGTGAAACCAGGTTGGATGTTCGTTTTGTTGATGAAACAGTATGGCTTACTCAGCAGTTGATGGCTGATTTGTTTCAAACATCTAGCGATAATATCAGCTTGCACTTAAAAAATATTTTTTCTGAAGGCGAATTAGATGAAAAATCAACTACCGAGGATTACTCGGTAGTTCGTCAGGAAGGAACTCGACAGGTCAATCGAAAGCTTAAACATTATAATTTAGACGCTATTATCTCTGTAGGCTATAGAGTACAAAGCCATACCGCAACGCGCTTTCGACAATGGGCGACTAAACATCTACACGAATATATCGTAAAAGGCTTTGTGCTGGATGATGAGCGTCTGAAAAACCCCGATCAGCCGTTTGATTATTTTGAAGAGCTGACGCGCCGCATTCAGGATATTCGTACCAGCGAAAAGCGTTTTTATCAAAAAATAACCGATATTTATGCCACCAGTGTGGATTATGACCCAACACTAGAGAGCAGTATTCAGTTCTTCAAAATGGTGCAAAACAGAGTGCATTGGGCGATTACCGGTAAAACCGCTGCTGAAATTATCCATAGTCGAGTGAGTAGCGAAAAGGAAAATATGGGGTTGACGAGCTGGCGTGGGAGTAAAGTGCGCAAGCAAGATGTGGTTAACGCTAAAAACTATTTGGATGAAGGCGAGTTGCTGGCACTGAATAATTTGATAGAACAATATCTTATTTTTGCCGAAGGTCAGGCTATGCGACGAATAAGCATGACAATGGCGCAATGGGCTAAAAAACTGGACGGATTTCTCACGCTGAATGATCGTAATATTCTTGACCATGCTGGAAAAATATCTCACGAGTTAGCAAAGCAATTGGCAGAGCAAGCGTATGAAGAGTTTAATCAGCAACGCTTGCTTAATAATGCAAAATTAGCCGATGAGCGCGATTTTGAACAGCTAACAAAGTTGATTGATAAAAAGGGGTAGTGTGTTCATCAAGCACTGCTAAACTATACATATTCAAATTATATATATAGAAATCAAATGAAACTATACATATAATAATCGCTATTTCAATTAACAGGCTTTATTTAGACATAACATGAAGCATTCTCTGGAAAATTTACCCATTTTTGAGGAATCGTTACTCGAATCTGTGGCGGTGTTAAAAGCGCTGACCAGAGCACACCGCTATCTGGCCGAGCTAAAAGGTGTCGCAAAAAGCATCCCCAACGAGGGGATTCTTATTTCTACTCTCACCATGCAAGAAGCAAAAGATAGTTCTGCGATTGAAAATATTATGACAACCCATGATGAGTTGTTCAGAGCCGATATCATGAAAGGCGAAAAAATCAATCAATCGGTCAAAGAAGTTGAAAACTATCGTCAAGCTTTATGGAAAAGCTACCAACAAATACAAAAGACAGGATTGCTGAGGGTGAGTGATATTTTGCAAATTCAGAAGGATATCGAGCCGAATAAGCCGGGTATCAGAAAAATCCCCGGAACAGTCATCGCTAACGCGAGAACTAAACAGGTGATTTATACACCACCGCAGCATCCAGATGAGATACAAAATTTGTTAAGCAATCTCGTGAGCTATATTAACGATGATCAACTTTCTGACATTGATCCGTTGATTAAAATGGCGGTGATTCATCATCAGTTTGAAAGCATTCACCCATTTTATGATGGCAATGGCAGAACAGGTCGAATTATAAATATTTTGTATTTGATCAATAATGATTTTCTTGATCTCCCAGTTCTTTATTTAAGCCGGTATATCGTTCGTACTAAATCAGAATATTACCGTTTTCTGCAATCAGTGAGAGATCACAATGAATGGCAAAGCTGGGTGCTCTACATGATAAAAGGCATTGAGCAAACGGCAAGGGAAACCATTACATTTATCAACCAAATCAAGATTCTGGTTTTGGAAACAAAGCAAAAAATGCGCATTGAATTACCGGCTATTTATAGTCAGGAATTGCTCAACAATCTATTTTTTCACCCTTATACCAAGGTTCAATTTGTTATGGATCAGGTGGGTGTCTCGCGAATAACAGCGACGAAATATCTTAATCAACTCAGTGAAAAGGGCTTTATTCGAAAACATAAGATAGGCCGTACAAACTACTTTGTTAACGAGCCTCTGGTTCGCTTAATTGTTGAGCAGGAAGAAAATGAATGAAATAGAGAATGTGTCAGGATGATGTATGAATCGTCAGAGCAACTTTTCATTCCTATCCCAACATTGGGATTTCCTGCTGCAAGATGCCGTAAGAATGCGGACGTGGTAAAAATAGGGTAATGAAGGAATTATAGAAATGTTTGAACTCATTAAAACTTACTGGCAGCTTTGCTTGTTACGCATAGGGCCGCAAGACCTGCCAAACTCTTCAACTTTGTTATACGCAACACTTGCTGTCTATCTTGTTGTTGACTTTGCATTGACCATTCTGGATCTCTCTTTTGGTGCGTCGATACTCGCATCCTTACTTGATGCAGGGTTGTTGTTGGCATTTACAGGGCTGTTGCTGTGGGGTCGTAGTTTACCGCAGCGAATGATTCAGGTTTTTACCGCACTGCTTGGCAGTGGCGCACTATTGGGGGCTGTGGCGTTTCCTCTTTTGTCCTGGCAGTTTGCATTAGGGATTGAAAACCCTTATGTTGTGATGCCTTCTTTACTGCTGCTTGTTTTACTCATCTGGAATATTACTGTGGTAGGGCATATTTTTCGCCATGCGTTGTCGGGCTCCATGGGGTTGGGCGTAGGGCTTTCTGTGCTCTATGTTTTTATTTCGATCAATATTATGCGGTCACTCTTCTATACGGTTTAATTATGCACATTCATATTTTAGGAATTTGCGGTACGTTTATGGGCGGTATCGCACTGCTGGCACGTCAACTGGGTTATACCGTCAGTGGCTGTGATACCAATGTCTACCCACCTATGAGCACGCAGCTATCGGATGCAGGCATTCGAATTACCGAAGGTTTTGGTTCCAGACAGTTCAAGCCTGAACCCGATCTGGTGGTGGTGGGTAATGCCCTGTCCCGTGGTAATCCGGCTGTGGAATATATGCTGGAGCGTGGTTTGGATTACACCTCTGGCCCAGCATTTTTAGCAAATTATCTACTGAAATATCGCTGGGTATTGGCAGTCGCTGGAACGCATGGAAAAACCACCACTTCAAGCATGTTGGCATGGATACTGGAATATGCCGGTTTAAAACCCGGTTTTCTCATTGGGGGAATCCCTGAAAATTTTGGACTGTCAGCCAGACAAGGAAATGAGCCATTTTTTGTGGTTGAAGCGGATGAATATGATAGCGCCTTTTTTGATAAACGCTCGAAGTTTATTCACTATCGGCCACGTACCTTGGTATTGAATAATCTCGAATTTGATCATGCGGATATTTTTGATGATCTGGCAGCCATTCAAAAACAATTTCATCATTTGGTACGCACCGTTCCAGGTAATGGATTGATTGTCGCTCCCTGTACTGATGAAGCATTGATCGACGTATTGGCGCAAGGATTATGGACTCAATGTGAATATCTGAACAGTCAATTGACTTGGCACGTCACCGATAAGAGGGCTGATGGCAGTCAGTTCACGGTCATGCTTGGGGATAAAGAGGTGGGGCGAGTCGACTGGTCATTGATCGGTGAGCATAATATTTCTAATGGATTGGCTGCGATTGTGGCGGCACGCCATGCGGGCGTGATTGCTGAGCATGCTGTAGAGGCGTTATGTCACTTTAAAAATGTGAAACGTCGCATGGAGGTGCGAGGCTGCGTGAATGGCATCACAGTGTACGATGATTTTGCACACCATCCTACGGCGATTGCCAGCACACTGCAGGGGTTACGACATAAAGTGGGTTCGCGGCGAATTATTGCCATTTTAGAACCGCGCTCAAATACCATGCAGATGGGTGTTCATCGTGATACGCTCGCGGCCTCATTAAGTGAGGCAGACCAACTGTTTATCTATCAGCCTGATGGCTTGGAATGGGATTCGATGAGTGTGATAAAAAATGTCAGCGCTCCTGCTGTGTTACTAAACAGTGTGTCGGAAATTGTGAGAGCCGTGATACAAATGGTACGGCCACAAGACCATGTGCTGATTATGAGCAACGGTGGTTTTGGGGGCATTCACGACTTGCTAATAAATAAGTTAAAAGAGATCAAATAATTTTGCTACATAATAAAACAGGGAACAGCGCGGTTACAGTCGCTATCACGGGCGCATCGGGTGCACTATATGGTTTGCGGTTGCTGGAGGCGCTGCTTGAAGCGGACGAAAATGTTTACTTGCTGATATCTGAAGCAGGCCGAATCGTGATCGAGATAGAAACGGGCTTGTTCGTTCCTGAAGATCCTGATGAGATCGAAGAAATTTTAAGTGAGTGGTTTTCCGTTGAAGAAGGGCAGCTACAGGTGTTTAATCAACAAGAGTGGACATCTCCGGTCGCCAGCGGTTCCAATGTGCCGCGTGCAATGGTGGTGTGCCCCTGCTCTGGCGGCACAATTTCTGCCATTGCCCACGGTGCGAGCAATAATCTGATAGAGCGTGCTGCTGATGTCATGCTCAAAGAGCAGCGCCAGTTGATTCTGGTATCGAGGGAAACACCACTTTCAACAATTCATCTTGAAAACATGTTGAAACTCTCGCGAATGGGAGTCACCATTATGCCAGCCAGCCCGGGATTTTATTATCGCCCACAGCATGTCGCTGAATTGGTAGACTTTATTGTGGCTAGAATACTTGATCATCTGGATGTTGAGCATGATTTAGTTGAGCGTTGGGGGCAAGATAATGGTGAAATTTCTGATTAGGAGAGGTCTCACCAGCGCCTCTTCAAGATCTGCTTAAGCGGTCGGCTGGATGGCGTCGCTCAACAATTCTGAAGAATTTTATGAAATTTTCTCTCCTGATGCTTGCAAGTCGGCATGGTATGATGATCGCACCATCGGGCCACTGGCAACATTGGTGAAACCCATTTCATTACCGAGCTTAGCAAAGTTTTCAAACTCTTCTGGCGTGACGAAGCGTGTCACGGGCAGGTGGTATTTGCTAGGTTGCAGGTATTGACCAATGGTGAGCATGTCGCAGTCGTGATCACGCAGCTCTTGCATGACGTGCAATATCTCTTCTTCAGTTTCACCGATACCGACCATTAATCCTGATTTGGTGAGTACCTTGTTTTGCCTCTCTTTATAGCGTTTCAGCAGCGTTAATGACCACTTATAATCAGCGCCAGGGCGAGCTTGTTTGTAAAGTCTGGGCACAGTCTCCATATTATGATTAAACACATCTGGTGGGTTTTGTGTTAACTGATCCAATGCGATATCCATGCGGCCTCTGAAATCAGGCACTAAAATTTCAATGGTTGTTTTTGGTGTTTGTTGGCGTATCTCTTGAATGCAGTGCGAGAAGTGCGCTGCGCCCCCATCACGTAGATCATCACGATCGACAGAAGTGATGACGACGTATTTTAATTGCATTATCTGAATAGTGCTTGCCAGTGTTGTGGGTTCGTTTTCATCCAGTGCTTTAGGTTTGCCATGAGCAACGTCACAAAAAGGGCAGCGACGTGTGCAGATGTCACCCATAATCATAAAAGTTGCAGTGCCTTTGCTGAAACATTCACCAATATTTGGGCAAGAGGCTTCTTCACATACGGTGTGCAGTTTTTGCTCTTTGAGTATTGTTTTGATTCGATTGAATTCGGGGCTGTTAACAGCGCGAGCACGAATCCATTTGGGTTTACGCAAGGGCTTGGTGGTTGGTACGATCTTGATTGGAATTCGTGCAACTTTGGCTTCACCGCGTTGATGCGTCACTTTATGATCATTTGAATCTTGTTTCATGCTCTGTCCAGATTTTTGAGTAATAATTTTGTTAGCTGTTGCTCAACTTTTTTAAGGTCAACAGTATGGCCAACGAGTGCGGATAGCTGAGTCACTTGAAGGCCGTGATAACCACAGGGGTTTATGAGTTGAAAGGGGCTTAGATCCATATCAACATTCAGGCTCAGCCCGTGGTAGCAGCCATTGCGCCTCACTCTTAGCCCCAGTGCTGCAATTTTTTTGTGCTCGACATAAACGCCGGGTGCATCTGGGCGGGATGCTGCACTGATGCCGTACTCTTTTAACAGCGCTATGATTGCTTGCTCTAGCAGCGTGACCAGTGGGCGTACTTTAAGGCCTCGGCGTTTTATGTCCAGCAAAAGATAGACCACGATCTGGCCGGGGCCATGATAGGTGACTTGGCCGCCTCGGTCACTTTGTACGATGGGAATATCACTGGTTGCCAAAATGTGCTCAGCTTTACCGGCTTGCCCTTGAGTAAAAACAGCGGGGTGCTCTGTCAGCCATATTTCATCTTCCGTGTTATGGGTTCGTTGGTCGGTAAAAGTGCGCATGTTTTGCCAGACCTGACTGTACTCTTGCTGCCCGAGTTGACGTACTTTCATTGAGTTTTTGTTCAGAGTGCCATCAGAACAAGCGGGTGATCACTCAACTCTTGATAGATTGCATCAAGTTGCGCTTTGCTTGTGGCTTCAAATGTTATTGTGATGGCGGTGTATTTGCCATTTTTACTGGGCCGATTTTTTACAGCGCCGTCAGTAATGTCGTCAACATGTTTACGCACAATGCTCACAATAAGGGCATCAAAATCGCTCGATGCCAACCCCATTGCTTTGATAGGAAAGTCGCAGGGAAATTCAATTAAAGATTCTTCTTCGCTACTCATGGATTATATTTTCAGGCTCGTTTTAAAAGACTTATTCAGGCCTTTTTCAAGGCATCAAGTAATTCTTGTTTGTGTTTTGGGAAAAAATGCCCTGCACCCTGAATTGTAACAAAATTCAGATCCGCTCGTTTTTGTGCCCATTCACTGACTGCATTGTAAGGTACGATTTCGTCTTTATCGCCATGAATCACGGTGAGTGGTCTAGGGTCGTTATCAATAAAACTAAAATCATAGAGATTGACCGCAGGTGCAACAGCAAGCAGGCGCGAGACTTGAGGCATGTTTGCCGCAGCTTTCAAACCTGCATAGCAGCCAAATGAAAAACCACCGAGCCATAACGGCGTGTGTGGATGGTTGGCATGTAACCATTGCAGCGCTGCAAGTGCATCATCCGCTTCGCCTTGACCGTCATCCCACTCACCTTCGCTGCCTTCAACGCCACGAAAATTAAATCGCAATACGCAGCAGCCTTGTGAGGCGAATGCTCTAGCCATCCAGAACACGACTTTATTGTGCATAGTGCCACCATGTTGTGGGTGGGGATGGCAAATTGCAATCGCAGCTTTGGGTTGCTCTACAGGATTGTAAATTGCCTCTAGTTGACCCGACGGGCCAGTAATAAAAACTCTTTGTTGTGTCATAAAATACTTATTTATAAAAGCTTGTTTCACCTTCCGGGCGGGTTTTAAAGCGCCGGTGAACCCAAAGGTATTGCTCGGGTGTTTTATTGATGGCTTGTTCTATAAGTTGATTGATGCGCGTGGCATCTTGCTCGTCACTCTCTCCGGGGAAATTTTCCAGTGGTGGTAACAACTCAAGGCTATATCCTTTTTGATTGGGTAAACGATGAGGAAAAAATGGGATAACCGCCGCACCACTCATTTTTGCCAGGCGGCTGGTGGCCGTGATGGTGGCGGTAGGAATGCCGAAAAAAGGCACAAAAACACTATGATGCCTTCCATAGTCCTGATCGGGCGCATACCAGATGACATTGTTCTTTTTCAGACTACGCAACATGCCACGAATATCTTCACGTGGGATAATTTTTTCAAAATGTGCTTCTCGTCCTCGTAGAATCATCTCTTCGAGCAGTGGGTTTTTATGTTGGCGATAGAGCCCGTGAAATGTGCTTTTGGATGCAGCACTTAATAACCGGCAGCCGATCTCAAAAGATGTAAAGTGGGCGCTAAGAAGAATCACGCCTTTACCGTCATCAAAGGCTTTTTCAAGATGCTCCATGCCTTTGATGGTATAGCGCCCTTCCAGTTTTTTTGCAGGAGCCCACCAGCAGAGAGCCGTCTCCACAAAATACATACCCAGTGCTTCAAAGTGTCTGTTCAGCAGTTCATTTTGCTCTTTTTGTGATAAGTCTGGAAAGCATTTTTGAATGTTAACTAAAGCGATCTCTCTGCGGCGTTTAGAAAATTTTTTCAGAGTGCGTCCTAAACTAAAGCCGATACGAAATTGCGTTTGAGTGGGCAGGTGCATGATGAGCCAGAGCCCCCCTAATGCAAACCACAAACCCCAAAAACGAGGTTTGAAAAAATGGTAAAGCGGTTTTGATTTAGGGCTTGGCATAAATAAAATTAGGGTGAGAAGCTAAAGTTGTTCATCAATTTTACTGCGTATGACTTAATCAGTACAGGTGTTATGATTCTTAAAAATTTTAATCACAGGAGTTACTCTGAAATGACCGAAGAAAATCCACTGCTGGACGCACAAAAAAAATTTATAGATACCGTTCCATTTCGCGCCATGGCCAGCGAGAAAAAAACACTGAGTCAAGCATTTGGCATGGCACTTTATACTGATTTGATAGCACCAGAAAACTCGCCATCTTATCATCGTGCGATTGTGGAAGGTTTTTTGGTGAATACAGCAGATGCGCGTGAAGCCTCTGAAGAAACGCCTGTTTCTTTTGTCGTTGTGGGTGAGGTGAATCCAGGAGATGAGTTTTGTCCAGATTTTTTGAATGGTCAGGCTGTATCCGTGGCGACGGGCAGTATTATTCCAGAGGGTGACTACTCTATTGTTCGCATGTGGGAAGCAAAACGTGATGGCAAGAACATCACGATTACTCGCCCTTTTCCACCTCGATTTTTTATCGAAGAGGAAGGGTGTGATATTAAACAGGGCAGTGTGGTAGTTGAAGCAGGCACCGTGTTGTCACCCGCTTATTTAGGTGCTGCTGCCAGTTTGGGATTGGATAGTCTGGAGACTGCTTTACCTCCTAAAGTGACTATTTTTTCATCAGGTGATGAGGTGGTTCCTCATACGGAGGCAATGCGCCCTGGTATGATACGTGACTGTAACTCTGTGATGTTAAGTGCGGCCGTGATGAAGGCGGGGGGCTCTCCTAATTTTGCGGGCATCATGAGTGATGATTTTGATGGCTTCGTTAATAAAGCACGAAGCGCGCTGGAAACTTCAGATATGTTATTGATTTCGGGTGGAACAGCGGTGAATGGGCGAGATTTTATCTCTGACTTGGTTCGTGAATTAGGTGACTTGTTGGTGGATGGTGTGCAGATGCGCTCAGGTCGCCCACTGATTATGGGCATTGCGAATGGCAAACCGATTGTTTGTGTTGCGGGTTATCCACCTGAAGCTTTACGTGGTTTTGAACTATTTGGTGTGGCGGCGATCAAGCGATTATTAGGGAAAAATTTTGAATTAGAAAATATTTAGGAACGGTTAATATGCTCTGAGCGACTATAAATGTTGCTCAGAGCTGTATTTTATTATTCAAAGTGTTCCACTGGCTTTAAGTGCTATTTTACCTGTTGGGCCTGCTTTTCCAATAAATTGCAGTGCTTGTTTTAACTCACGTGGCGCACGGGCTTTAGCTTTGAGTTCACCTTTAAAGTCGTAATTTCCATCTACATTGAGTTGCAGTATGCCATTCATTTCAAGTGGACCACCCTCCTTGGATTTAACAACTCCTTTTGTGCCATCATCGCTAGGTTCGAGTGTCAGGGTAAAGTCACCGACTTTAAGCTCACTCAATGCATCAATAATGGCATGGTTCCATGACAGTATGCCGCTGGCTGAAGCGATCATCATATTATCTGAAAACTCGACCTCCTCAAGCTGACCATCTAAAACACCTTTTAAATCGACTGGAACGGATTTTAAGAAGGGTTTCAGGTCAGTGATGGGCATTTTTATGTCAATATCGTTGAGGCTGATGCTTCCAAGTAACCCTCTATTAATGATCACATTTCCGTAGCCCCCTTCAGTAATAAATTTTGTTCTGAGTGATATTTTGCCGAGTAGCAGTGATAAGGGGCGGAATTTCCAGCTGATGGCCTGAGCACGAAAACCATTGGGTGTGATTAATGTTTGTGCGTGGCCACTCCAGAGTGTGCCTTCAACCTGATAAAGCTTGATTGGAAGGTTGTCTTTAATCTGAGCATGAATGAAACTTGCGGGTAGGGTTAATACCAGAAAAAAAACGAAGGCAATACCGCCAGTCAGAATGTATTTGAAATATGGTTTTATCATTTATGACCCTTCCATTACCAGTCGTGCGTTGACGAGCCCACTCTCTGATTGGGTATCGAGAGTGATGCTGGTGGCTAAAATACCGTAGTTCTTCTCGAGATAACCGAGCCAGCGCACCATGTCATTAAAATTTGCTTTGTCCATTCGTACTCGAACTTTGCTTTCACCTACGGGTTCGACTCGCTTCAGGGCAGAACCCAGCTTTCTATTCTTTGCACTGCTATCAATCAGGGTGAGCAGTGACTGGCCTTGTGTGCTTTGTTTGGAAGAGGACGATTTTTTACGCAGTTGTTTCACTTCTTCTTCCATTTCTTTCATTTTTAAAAGAGTGGCTTGCTGCTGTACGACGGTCAGGTTCATTGAGTCAACACTTCGACTAAAGGGCTCCCAGATGATCCAGTAGAGGAATGCTAGAAGTAGAAAAACAGCTCCAGTGATGAGAAAAATTCGCTCACGGGGTTTGAGGTTTGCAAAGTACTCTTTCATATTCAGGCTTCCTTGATAAGCAGGCGTGCTTCAACTTTTTTGGCACCAGCGCTGGCGGATTGAAGATCAACAACAATACCTTGCTTTTGTGCAAGCTTGGCTTTGAGTTGATCCAGTTTAGCAAGGTCTTTGATTTCGATTTGCAGTGTTAGTTGACCCTCTTTATAACCAAGACGGCGGAGATCAAGCGTTTCAGTCTCCTTTAATATGGGGGCGACTTGATCAAGTAATTTTAAAAATCCGCCTGAGCCTTGCCCCAGCTTTCTACGAAGGTCGACCAAATGGCGCTCCATCTGTACCGGTGGATTGACAATATTTTTGGCATCAGGAAAGGTTTTTTTGTAGATCTGCTCAATCTCTTGCTGAAATGCTGATTTTTCCTGGCTCAAACGTGAGTAGTCAATCATTGTGGTGATGGCACCTGAAGCAAGTAATATAAGTAGTATGGTAAGCGCAGGCAACCAGGGTTTCCAGAATTTACCCATCTGCTCCCGACGGCTGTATGGGCCTTGAAGCAAGTTAAAAGAGCCACGTTGCTCGCTATAGGTGAGTGCCATCATTTGTAATGGTGGCTCAGTGCGGGTCACATGATTGAGTTTGACCGGAAGGTCTTTGAATGCGGCTGTGATATCGACTTCATCTTGACATTGAATGACATGAATAGTCTCTGGCTTTTTGTCATCTTCAGTTTCATCAAGTGCAAGATTAATAACGGTCTTCAAATTGTCATTATCAATGAGGAAACCACTTTGCAGACCCGTGCGAACCAAGGTTGTTTGACCTTCAGTAAAAAAAGTCCAGTCGCCGATCGTGTAAGGGATCAAGAGCAGATCAGGGGTCATTGTTTGCGGGTAAATACCTGCTTCCAGCAACTCTTTTTGCCACTTTTGCATTGTTGCATGAGGAATAACCGCAGTATGTACCTGGCCATCATCACTGTGTTCACCGATAGCAAAGTGCATATTTTCAACATCATCGACCATCTGTTCTTCAATGCTGTAAGGCAGTGCTTTTGCAATGCGCTGTCTGTTTTTTGTCGGGATGTGGGCGCTGGTCAGCAATAGTTGTGTGCTGGGTATCAGGATAATAATTCGTTGATGATTTTGTGCGACTACGGCAGCATCATCAAGTGTGCCACTATTAATCTGACCGGTTTGTTCGCCCATATCTGAGTATTCGAGCCATTGAACTGTCTGGGGCTCTTTTTCATCAAAGCGAATGAAGAGTTGGTTTTGCATTGTCTAATAAGCCCCTTGGCCACGCATTATTACGGCAGCTTTTCCTGTGTCAGGTCGATGTACTAAAGTCGTGAGCAGTTGACGCCCACGTCCAAAGAGTGATTCGCCTGTCAGTATAAAATATTCTGACTTCACGCTCAGCCTTTTTTCTGTTTGTGGGTCAATATTACCTGCACCAATATCATTTTTAAAACTATTAATATCGCTGTACCCATCTTCGCTACGTGATTCAACAAATTCCTGTGCATCTGTTGGCGTAATATTTTGATTAAGCGCCTGAATCACAGGAGCGCGTGCGGTATTAATATTGATTTTTGTGGGCTCGGGAGGGATGCCTCTGGGCAGTGCGGAGATAAAGGGGGCAAGTGTTTTGTACGTTTCATCATCAATTCCACTGATTAATCGCAACTCGCTGGGGCTGACTATTGCTGTGTTGGCTGTGCGATAAGCAGGTTGTGCTCCCAGGTAATCATAATCTTCAGCGCCACTATTATCCACGTCACTGTCTTGATCAATCCAGTCGAATACCTTGTCGGCAATATCAGGGTCAAGATCCAGAGCGCTTAGAAGGCGCCTGAATATATCGTAATCAGGTACGCTAAGGTCACCACTGCTATCAAGCAAATTGTTTAGATTAAAGCGGCCCTGCATATCTTCAATACGGCCAACAACCTGCCCTCCATCGACATCAATGGGGGGGATGGTCATGGCCCAATCTTCACCCAGTGCATCGACTTGATTGTTGGCACGGTCTCTTAATAAAATACCAATGCCCCATGATTCGATGCCTAATGCGTACATGTAGGCTGTTTCAGTATTTAATATATTACCTGTGCGCCGGATATCAATCTGCTGACGTGAGATCATGTTGACCGCCAATACTGTGACCAAAGCGACGACCAGTACCGCTGTAATTAATGCAACGCCTTTTTGTTTCTCTCTATTTAACATCGCCTGGCACTCTGAAAAGTCGTTTGATTTCACCCCAGACTTCTGACTCAATAGTCAGTTCGACAGCGCGGGGTATTTTGATGACTCCATCATCAATTTCCTGTTTGGTTTTGGTTGGCCAATCTTCTTGCCACTCCATATCTTTATTGAGAAAACGTACTGAAGCTGATTTTACCTTGGTAAGCAGTAAGCTCTTTAATGGCTCTGAGTCAGGAGCACGATCCAGCACTGCCCAACTTAAACGGATGAGTTGATTGTCATCTAATGTGTAAGCGATTCGCTGTAAGTGACTGCGTTGTAAAGCGGCTGGATTAGGGCGACCCGTGCGAGTAAACTCCAATACAGTGCCGATGGCTTCGCCGTTATTCATCATGGGCTCTTGTGGGTCACCGTAGCTATCACGAATCGGGCGGCCAATGGCTTGTTCGATATCTCGCGTGATCAGGCTAAATGCTGATTGTAACTCATTTAGTTGCTCTGTTTTTTCTGATACATGGCTGTAAGCATTTAAAACGCTAGTAAGCCCAGTAAAAACCATGAGGGACATGACCGCAAAAACCATGAGTGCGACGAGTAGCTCAAGCAGCGTAAAACCTCGGTTTTGATGGTGTTGAATGTTCATTATTCCAGGCGACCTACAAATCCCCCCAGCGTGGCTAATGGGAACTCGTCGTTGCGCTCTGTTTTTACTTCTACGTTGAGCTTGTGTACATAGTCATCCTCTGTGGCCGTGATTTCGGCTTTCCAAAACCATTCTCGGCCTGCCATTTCCATTTCGCCAGTGGTTGAACCTGTTGCTGGCAATACATCAGATACATGCAGTTCAGTGACTTTGTTCATTGCCACCCAGTGAGCGATGGTTTTATCACGCAAGTAACTTGCATTGCTGATATTGTCACTGACTGTTTTGATGATGGCGCTCAAAGCAATGGCCAGCACGAGCAGTGCGACGGTGACTTCGATGAGCGTAAAACCTCTATTTTCAGATTGAATGTTCACGGTTTTTTTTGTGGGTCTTTGAACTCGATCTTTCCTGTGATCTGGCCGACGACGTGGAATCCTTGTGTTTCACCATCGTAGTGTAGAAAAAGGTCAAAGGGTGTGAGTTCTCCGCTGGAAAAAATATAAAGTCGTATCTCTTCTTCGCCACCAAATAGAATGGATTCGCCTTCAAGATCAGCCTCCATAATGATGCCTTTAGGGAGTTCTCTCGGTCTTAGAATTTTATCATCTACAAGGGGCAACCACTCTTGATCCAGGAATTGTTGAAAGTCATAGCCCGTTTCTTTTAATACAACGGAATATTCACGTGAAGTCAGAATGGCCTCTTCGCGGGCTAAGTCCAGAAGCGCAGCCAGCCGCTGCGCCTCTTCTTTTAATACTGGAACTTTATTGTCACGAAAAGAGAGCGTTGCAAAGCTGAGTATGATGCCAATGATGAGCACCACAACCATAATTTCCAGCAAAGTGAAACCACGTGATCTGTTCATATAGTTGCTGAGTTAAAAAATCAAAGGTGACTTTTTATTGGTTAAGGTTCCAGTTGCCTATATCGGCATTGGCTCCTTCACCGCCCGGTGCATTATCCGCACCTTGTGTATAAATATCGATGTTGCCTTGTGTTCCAGGGCTCAAATATTGATAGGGTTTTCCCCAAGGGTCTTTCGGCAGTCGATCAATATAACCGCCATCTTTCCATACCGCTGAATTTGCTGGCTTTTGAGTTAATGCTTCCAGACCTTCATCCGTTGAAGGGTAGTTATAATTATCCAGCTTGTAGAGGTTAAGAGCACTTTCAAGGGTGCGTATATCTTGTTTAGCTTTGGTGATACGTGCTGCATCAGGGCGATCCATAATTTTAGGGACGACGATCGCGGCCAATATGCCTAGAATAACGACGACGACCATAATTTCGATCAGTGTAAAACCACTCTGTTTTTTAGCGATGTTTGTAAACTTTTTTTGCATAATATATTGCCTGAAAATTTATTTTACCAACTGGTTTAAATCAAAAATAGGGAGCAATATTGCCAAGACGATCAACAATACCATGACTCCCATAAATAAAATCATAAAGGGTTCAAAGAGTCCGACCAGTGTTGCGACAGTTGATTCCATCTCTTTTTCCTGGCTATCGGCAGCTCGTTCCAACATCTCTTCCAGCCGACCACTATTTTCACCACTGGCGATCAGTTGAACCGTCATCGGAGGAAAGTAACCGCTGCGTTCAAGCGCAGTGTGAATGGGGGCACCCTCTTTAACCATTGTTGCAGCATCTTCCACTGCGTTGCGCATCGGAATATTGGAGATAACACTGGATGAAATACGAAGCCCTTCCAGAACAGGAACACTGCTTGCTGTCAATATGCTGAATGTACGGGCAAATCGTGATGAGTTAAAACCACGTACCAATGAACTGACCAATGGAAGCTTTAATAAGAATCGATGATACTGCTGCTTAGGCCCTGGTTTTCGTAACAAACGGGTGATGATGAAAATAGCTAACACCAGCAAGATCAGAAAAATTAACCCGTACTCACGAATTAAATCACTGAGGCTGATCATGATGACGGTGAGAATAGGCAGTTCTTGTCCCGTATTTTCAAAAACCTGCACGACTTGTGGCACAACATAAGCAAGCAGTGCGGTGATGACGACCACAGCAACAATGGAGATCATGATGGGGTAGATTAAAGCCAGAGTCATTTTTTGCTGCATGGTCTGGCGACTTTCAGTGTAGTCAGCTAAACGCTCTAGCACCATATCGAGGTGGCCTGATTGCTCACCTGCAGAGACCGTTGAGCGATAGAGATCAGAAAATGCATGGGGAAAATCCGCCAAGGCGGTGGCTAGTGTGTGGCCTTCCATTACACGAGAGCGTACGGCCATCAGCATGTTGCGTAGGCGAGGTTGATGGCTTTGTTTGGAAACGGCGCTGAGTGCTTCTTCAACCGATAATCCTGCACGTACCAGCGTTGCAAACTGACGGGTAATCAGTGCGAGATCAGTGGATTTAATGCCACGTTTGAATGAAAATTTTTGGCTGCTCTGTTTATTCTCTTTTTGCCGGACTTCGGTGACGGTGAGCGGAGTCCAGCCCTTATCGCGAATTTGTTGGCGAATTTGTCTTGAAACATCGCCGTCAAGTACGCCTTTGCGCTCACGACCCGTTTCATCCAGTGCGGTAAATTCAAATGCAGCCATTTGTCAGTTTGAACCTCGTTACCCTTGGCGTGTGACGCGCAGAACTTCTTCAATGGTTGTTTCACCGTTCAAGACTCGGCGAAAACCATCATCACGTATGCTGGGTGTTTTTTGGCGAGCGGCGGCCTCAAGCTCTTGCTCACTCGCACTGTTGTGAATCATGTTGCTTAGAGTGTGGTCGACCTCAATGAGTTCATAAATTCCAGTACGACCGTTATAACCAGTGTAATTGCACTCACTGCAACCTGTCGCGTGATAGTGGGTCAGTGCTTCATCTTGATTTCGAGAAAACAGTTGATAGTCAGCCTCTGCAAATTCTGTCTGGCGTTTACAATTTGAGCACAATAAGCGTACCAGCCGCTGTGCCAAGACTCCAATCAAGCTGGATGATAATAAAAACTCTTCAATGCCCATGTCACGCATTCGAGTGACAGCACCAACGGCGGTATTGGTATGCAGCGTTGATAGTACCAAGTGGCCGGTCAAGCTGGCTTGCACTGCGATTTCTGCAGTTTCAAGATCTCGAATTTCACCGATCATGACCACATCGGGATCCTGACGCAAAATGGCACGTAACCCACGGGCAAAGGTCATGTCTACTTTTGGGCTGACATGGGTTTGACTGATGCCATCAATATAATATTCAATGGGATCCTCTATCGTCATGATATTGCGTCGTTTATCGTTGACACGGCTCAGAGCAGCATACAGTGTTGTGGTTTTACCTGATCCGGTGGGGCCAGTGACGAGCATAATGCCGTGAGGGCGTTTTACAATGTTGTCTATAGTGGCTAAAACTTTGGGTTCCATGCCAAGTTTTTCCAGATCCAGCCGTCCAGCTTGTTTATCCAGCAAACGCATGACAACACGTTCACCATGCCCGGAAGGGAGTGTGGAGACACGAACGTCCACAGGCCGACCTGCAATTTTCAGTGAAATACGACCATCTTGTGGCAGGCGTTTTTCTGCAATATCTAGTTTGGCCATGACTTTAATGCGTGAGACCAAAAGAGGCGCTAATGCGCGTTTGGGTTCAAGCACTTCACGCAATACGCCATCCACACGAAAACGGATGGCCAAGCGGTTTTCGTAGGTCTCGATATGGATATCCGAAGCATTTTCTTTGATGGCTTCAGTTAACAGTACATTAAGCAGGCGAATGATGGGCGCATCATCTTCACTTTCGAGCAGATCTTCCGGCTCGGGAAGCTCTTGAGCGAGGCGAGATAGATCCATATCTTCACCCAGATTGCCCATGGCTTCCATGGCATCACCTGAGCCGTGTTCATAGATCTGTTGTAACTCTGCATTAAAAACTTCATCTTCAAGCGATTGAAGTTTGATGGGCATACCAAAGTAACGACGAAGTTCGGCGATGGTGGTCGTGGTGATCGCGGCTTTATGGGAGATCATCGCAATGCCACCTTCTATATGATTCAGCAAAACACCTTGGCGTTTTGCATAAGCAAAGGGGAGGCGCTTCGGGGCGGTTATTTCATTGTCATTATCGCTGGGGGTGATCAATGTTGCATCAACAAGGTTAATGTCATGACCTGAAGTTGCGAGTTCTTTTGTAGATGGCTCCATGATTATTTATTGATCTTTAATTTGATGTCTTGAATGGCATCATCAGTCATAAATGGCGGTGGCAATTCAAAAAAGTCTTGTGCGTCTGGCATCACCGGATTTTCGCTATTGGGTAGCATGGATAGGCCTTTTTCTTGTACTTTAAGTTGTTCAGCGCGCATGTAGCTGTATTTTCCTTGGCTAATGCTGTTAGTTGAAGCTGAATCTCGTAAAATAACGGGTCGTAAAAACATCATCATATTGGTTTTACGTTTCGTTGTTTTGTTGTAGCTGAAGAGGCGACCCAGTAGAGGAATATCACCGAGTAGCGGTACTTTCTGTGTTGTTTCATTGAGGTCATCAGTAATTAAACCACCAAAAACGATGATGTCGCCATCATCAACAATGACGTTTGTATTAATAGATCGCGTATTTGTAATAAGGTCGACCGCACCGTCGACTGCTGGGCTGATGCTTTCAACTTTTTGTTCGACTTTGAGTTGTACTGCATCACCCTCGTTGATCTGTGGTGTCACTTTCAGTGTGATGCCGATATTTTCACGTTTGATGGTTTGAAATGGGTTGCCGGGTGTTGCACTTGAGCCACCGGTGCTGGTATAAGAGCCTGTTTTGAATGGAACATTTTGGCCGACAACAATTTCTGCCTCTTCGTTATCCATAGTAATCAGTGTGGGTGTTGATAGAATATTGGTGGATCCATCCCCTTTTAAAGCGCGAATAAGCGCACCAAAGCTGAGTGCACCATCCACAAATTTACCCACTCCCAGCGTTAATCCAGAGCCAATTGAAGGGAGAGTGCCGGCCTCGATTGCTCCGCCAAGGTTGATAATACTATCACCGGCTGTAAAATTAGTGACCGCAGCGGGTTTGCTTAAATCGCCACCAGCGGCCCATTGCACTCCAAGCTCTGCGGCTCGGTTGGATGAAACCTCTGCAATAATAGTTTCAATATAGACTTGGGCGCGCCGTATATCCAGCTGTTTAATGACTCTTTGCAGTGAATTAAAAAGATCGGGTGGAGCAGTAATTACTAAGCTATTGGAAAACTCGTCTGCTTGTATACTCATAGGTGATTGAGAGTTGCTGCTTGCCTTGCCTTTTTTACCTTGTTTTTCCTGTTCCAGGCTAGTGCCGACACCGGTCAGCACAGGAACCAGATCTTTGGCTTTGGCATAATGCAGGTAGATAACACGCGTATTGCCTTCAGTTTCAAGTGGAGTATCAAGGTGGCCAATGATGCCGCGTAGTTTGATGCGACCTGCTTTGCCTCCACCAATTAAAATACTGTTGGTTCGTTCATCGGCAATTAATGTCGGCAGAGTACTGCTAGATTTGCTACCTTTTTTATTATCCTGTTGTTGAAGGGTCGTCAGTATGCGCACAATTTCATTGGCAGATGCATGTTGAAGTGGAATAATTTCGACTTCATTGTTGTCAGGTAGATCAATACGATTGATAATTTTAACGATGCGTTTGATGTTCGCAGCACGGTCGGAAATAATGAGTACATTCGCTGGTGAGTAAGCGGCTAAGTGGCTTTGCTGTGGTAATAAAGGTCGTAAAATAGGAACCATTTGTGAGGCTGATATATTTTCCAGCTGGAGTACCCGCGTTACAATTTCATCACCTTTTCCAGGGCGGTTACTACTGGCCATAGGAACAGCAGACTGTTTGGCATTGGCCACTGGAATAATCTTGATTGTACCTTTATTTCCACTGGGCACTGCGGCATATCCATGCACTTCCAGTACAGTCAAAAAGACTTCGTACACCTCTTTTTCTTTCATTGGGTGAGATGAAACAATGGTAACTTTCCCTTTGACTCTGGGGTCAACAATAAAATTCTTTCCAGTAATTTCAGAAATAGTACTGATAACAGCACTCAGGTCAGCCGCTTTAAGATTGAGCGTGACAGGCTCCGCTTGAGCGGTGAATGACGCGGTTAACAAAATAGCAGCGCTGACTACTTTGAAAAAACTTGTTCGATGTTTATGTGGAAACATGTTAATCCTGTTGCAAAGTTTTAATTGTCTAATCGAATGGAGACCGTAGTTGGCGAACCATCACGTATCACTTCTGCGCTCACCTCTTCTGCTTTTGAAATCTGCTTGAGTAACTTCATTAATTTAGTGCTGTTACCCATGGCAACGCCATTGACTGAAGTGACGATATCGCCAGGCAGTAATCCCAAATTATTCAGCGCATCTTTATCTCGTCCAGTTTGTACGCGGTAGCCTATCAGTTTGCCATCTTCCCTGTAAGGTGCTGAACGAATGATGCCAATCAAACTGACGGGATCATCAATGAGTGCATCGCGGTACTCACGTATTTTTTGCGTGTTGGTGGATGCTGTAGATGGGCCAGATGATGGTCTGTTGCTTGATGAGTTGGCAATATTATGCCCCGTCGAGCCTGTAGCAACAACTTTTTTAGGTAAACGTAATGTCTCATGGCGACCATTATGTAGTAACACAATGTAATCGCTATGAATCTCTTTCAGAGTGGCACCACCAGGGAGTTTGGCATTAATTGAATAGGGGTTTTCACCACGATCACTGCCGGAAGGGCTGTAAATAATTGCTCTTGCATTTTTGCCATGAGTTGCCATTACACCGCGCAGCACCAGATTTAAGCGAGTTTCACGAACCACAGGTGTTGGCGGTGTCGATGCATCTACATAGCCAAATAAATTGAGACCTGCGATTGTTCGAGCAAAACTATCCGGCTTGATTTGGTTGGCGGTGGCTTCTTTCACTATAGAAGGCGCACTCTCTCGATCAGGGGCAGGTGCCAACATGCGCCAAGTCAGCTCTGCTAAGTTATAAGCGAGCAACAAAACGAGCAGGTAGGCACAAATTGTCGCAATGCGAGCCATTGTTGCTTCCTGCATGACTGGCCGCAGGTAATGTTGAATATCCATTAACGGGTATTGATTTCCTGTATAAAGCCAATTTGTGAGTATTTTAAATATTAACGACTTTTTTGAATTAATGTTAAAAACAAAA
Organism: Gammaproteobacteria bacterium; assembly: GCA_021648145.1. Taxonomy (NCBI): domain Bacteria; kingdom Pseudomonadati; phylum Pseudomonadota; class Gammaproteobacteria; species Gammaproteobacteria bacterium. Next base: position 94,804 of record JAKITI010000006.1, on the reverse strand, counting down.
AAATTCAGAAACGATTATAACTGAAATTTATTGAATAGTATTGGGTGTGATATCACATTTTTTACCAACTAAACAGCTTCCATGAAGGGCCTACGATGGTCGAATTGATATCGTCACGTCGAGTTTCCAGATTGCCATCGCCATCGGTATCCATTAAATAATAGGGCGGTGCATTTTTAGGCGTGATTTTAATCATATAAAGCTGCCCTCCGATTCGATACTCTTCTATTTTCTGATCATCTTTCTGAATGATTGTCACTTCAGGTTCCATCACTTCACTGGGTGATTCAGCGAATGAGGCCAAGCTGATAAGTAGAGCGACAGTAATTAACAATAAACGCATGATCTCTTCCTGTTTTAGGCCGGATAATTCAATCCAGGGTTAGAGGTTAAGCAGTTTTTCCTGCTCTTCAGCTGAGGGTTCAAAGCCAGTTTTTTCATAATGGCTGAATATGATGTTGAGCACCTCTTCTGGCGTGTCAGCAATTTGAAATAGCTCCAGATCTTCTGGGCTAATCATTTTTTCTGCCAATAAATTCTTTTTAATCCACTCAATGAGGCCGTCCCAAAAAGGCTTGTGCACCAAAATAATTGGAATGCGGCGGCTCTTGCCAGTTTGAACCAGTGTCAGGATTTCAGCAAGTTCATCCAGTGTGCCGAACCCGCCCGGCATGACAACATAAGCCGATGCATATTTTACAAACATAACTTTGCGTGAAAAAAAATGGCGAAAGGTGAGTGAAATATCCTGATACTCATTGCCTGATTGCTCATGGGGCAACATAATATTCAGGCCAATGCTGGGAGACTTTCCTCGAAAAGCCCCCTTATTAATAGCTTCCATAATTCCTGGGCCGCCGCCACTGACAACGCTAAAGCCCGCTTCAGATAAAGCGTAGCTAATCTCTTCTGTCAGAGCATAGTAGGGGTGCTCTTGTGGTGTGCGAGCTGACCCAAACATGCTGACGGAAGGTTTGATTTTGACCAATCGCTCAAAGCCCTCTACAAACTCCGCCATGATCTGGAAAATTTTCCATGACTCCCTATTGAGCAGCGCATCATCGGTGGGTTTCATGCTTTGGTGAATACGGTTTTGTTTCTGTTTGTTCATGGTCTGGCCTTTAAGGGTTCAGTGGGTGCAGAATGAAACATGTTTGTTGTGAAGTATATAATGCATAATAAACCAATTATTCCAAGTTGCTATAAATTTTAAAAACAAAATATGTCTGATCAATCACAAAAACCATTCCTTCTTGTGGATGGTTCTTCTTATCTATTTCGTGCGTTTCATGCGCTTCCTTCACTCATAAACGCAAAAGGTGAGCCCACGGGGGCAATTTACGGGGTCATTAATATGCTGCGTCGTTTGCTTGAGCGATACAAACCACAGCAAATGGCCGTCATTTTTGATGCTAAAGGTAAAAATTTTCGCCATGAACTCTATGACGAATATAAAGCGCATCGTCCTCCTATGCCTGATGAACTTAGAGTGCAAATTGAACCACTACATGATGTGGTGCGAGCGATGGGTTTACCTTTGCTGATTATTGATGGTGTTGAGGCGGATGATGTGATTGGAACACTAGCTAGGCAAGCAAGTAGCAATAAAATATCCGTAGTAATTTCCACCGGTGATAAAGATATGGCGCAACTGGTGGATGAGCACGTCACCCTGATTAATACGATGACGGATACGCTACTCGATCCTCAAGGGGTGCTCGATAAATTTGGAGTGAAGCCTGAGAAAATTATTGATTATCTGGCTTTGATGGGGGACAGCTCAGACAATATTCCCGGTGTGCCTAAAGTGGGGCCAAAAACGGCGGTTAAATGGTTAAATGCTTATGGGAGCATGGATAATATCATTACTAACGCGGAGGAAATTAAAGGTAAAGTGGGTGAAAATCTGCGAGCTTCATTGGAGCAACTCTCTCTATCATATGAGCTTGCTACCATTAAGTGTGATGTGGAATTGGATGAAACGTATGAAACGTTGCACCGCCATGCTGAAGATCATGAGCGACTACTTGAGTTGTTTCAAGGTTTTGGTTTTAAGAGCTGGCTCAGTAAATTGCAGGTAGAGCCTGAAGGGGGTGACAATGACGGTGACACTCAGTCTAAAAAATCAAAAAAAGAAGAAAAAAATAGTACCCAGTACGATACGGTTTTCACTGAATCCGTTTTCAATGAGTGGTTGCAGCGTTTAGAGCAGGCTGAACTGTTTTCTTTTGATCTTGAAACGACATCACTTGATTATATGGAAGCAAAAATTGTTGGGATTTCATTTTCTGTGGAGCTTGGCAAGGCGGCTTATGTACCGGTGGCGCATGATTATATTGATGCACCTGATCAGTTAAAACGAGATTTTGTACTCGAAAAAATGCGCCCACTACTTGAAGATGGAAGCCAGAAAAAAGTGGGTCAAAACCTTAAGTATGATATGAGTGTATTGGCAAATTATGGAATCACTCTGAATGGTATAGCTTTTGATACGATGCTTGAGTCGTATGTTCTGAATAGCACTGCGACACGTCATAACATGGATGATTTGGCGGAAAGGTATCTGGACTATCAAACGACCCATTTTGAAGATATTGCAGGCAAAGGCGTTAAACAGCTTACGTTTAATCAGATAGCGATTGAGCAAGCCACGCCGTACGCTGCTGAAGATGCAGATATTACTTTACGGTTGCATCAAGTGTTATGGCCTCAGGTGAGTGAAAGTACTCAACGGAAAGAGTTGTTTGAAAATATAGAAATGCCACTACTGCCAGTGCTATCAAAAATAGAGCGCCATGGTGTTTTGATTGATAGCGATATGTTGCATAAGCAGAGTCATGAGCTGATCCTGCGTATGGCTGAAATTGAAAAAGAAGCATATAGCCAAGCAGGTGAGGCGTTTAATCTATCATCACCGAAACAAATTCAAGTGATTCTTTATGAAAAACTGGGTCTACCTGTTTTGAAGAAAACACCGAAAAAACAGCCATCAACAGCGGAGTCAGTTTTGCGAGAGCTGGCGCTGGATTATCCTCTGCCTAAATTGATTTTGGAGCACCGTTCACTCAGCAAATTAAAGTCGACCTATACGGAAAAACTGCCCAAGCAGAAAAATTCTCGAACTGGGCGGGTGCATACTTCTTATCATCAAGCTGTCACGGCAACAGGGCGACTGTCTTCAAGTGATCCAAATTTACAGAATATCCCCATTCGCAGTGCAGAAGGCCGACGTATTCGACAAGCATTTATTGCGCCACAGGGATATAAAATCGTTGCGGCGGACTACTCACAAATTGAATTGCGCATTATGGCGCATCTTTCTCAAGATGAAGGTTTGTTAGCTGCTTTTACCGAAGGTATTGATATTCACCAAGCAACGGCAGCGGAGATGTTTTCTATTGAAATTGATGAAGTTACAACGGATCAACGTCGTAGTGCTAAAGCGATTAATTTTGGTTTGATTTACGGCATGTCAGCATTTGGATTGGCGCGTCAGCTTAATGTAGAACGCGGAGTTGCCCAAGCCTATATTGATCGCTACTTTGCACGTTACCCTGGTGTGAAAACCTTTATGGATGCCAAGCGCCAAGAGGCTCATGATCAGGGTTATGTTGAGACTGTTTCAGGTCGTCGCCTTTATCTTCCAGATATTAATTCACGCAATGGCCAGCGTCGCCAATACGCTGAACGAGCTGCGATTAATGCACCAATGCAAGGAACCGCTGCTGATATCATTAAACTCGCCATGATTAAAGTAAATCAGTGGCTGGTAGAGAGTGAGGCGGATGCTTACTTAATTATGCAGGTTCACGATGAATTAGTGCTGGAGGTGGCGACAAGTGCATTGAAGGTGACGGTTGATCAAGTCAGGCTTTGTATGAGCCAAGCGCTTGAGTTAAGTGTGCCGCTGATTGTGGATGTTGGAGTGGGTGATAATTGGGATGAGGCGCATTAGGGAAAAGTAAATATGCCCCGTCCCTAATGCTTTGATCAGTTCCTTACTCTTACTGGGCAGCTTCTTGCTTGATTTTTCCGGTTGCGCTATACCAGTTGCTGTCTAGGTATTTTTTCTCACGCTTGATGATTGCTTTGCTTATTTTAGACTCCAGCTTGGATACTGAAATATCATCGTATTGAGGCGTATAAGCTAGAACAGGCTCTTCAATTAACAGTAAGATAGCGGCTGCCTTTGAATCCCCCGCGTGATTGAGAAGAGAAGAAATGAGTTTTTTATCCTGCATAATCGTAATATCTTTGCCGCGTAATGTGCCACCCTTGGTCACATGCTTACGCAGGGGGGCGATCATTCGTTTCATCGCATTAAGTGCAATACCTCGTGTTTTTGTGTCTTCCGAGTCAAGAAATTCGATCACCAATGGTGCATCATTAATATCTTCAATTTGTTTGAAGACTTGCTTTAAAAGCTTTTGAGCCGCTTTTGCAACATCGGGTTTATCAGCCAGTTGGGTGAAGTAGAGTAAGCTATTAAGGTCTTTGGTGGCGATACTGTCTTCAAGAAGCTCCATGTTGCCTTGGTATTGTTTTTTATCTCTTTTAGTATTGGTATAAGAGTATTCCTGAAGATGGCTGAAGGTGGCAAGCATCAGGGCGAATTTGTCGTTTTTATCTTTTTTATGGTCTTTAACTAGTTCGATTACTTTTTCATACTCATCATTTTCGAAGTATTGCTTAGCGCTTGATTGCCAGTTGGCACTGACTGAAGTCGATGCAAAAATGGCAAATAACAGTATAAGGGCTTGTGTTGTTCGGTTGAGATTTTTCATTTTTTGAGTCTTTTAAATTTAGGTATGGGTGGTTAATATTTCGCGGGCGAGAGGATGATGCAATAATGACTAAGGTAGGCCGCATAGTCAAGACTAAGCCTTGCCCAATTATGAGCCTGAGCTGGAATCAGAGCAAATTTTGTTCATAATGATGGTTAAATTATCAATCTGAGCAACTTTGCAAATAATAAACCCAAGTCACTTAATAGTACCAAGTTTGTAAGGTAGAATGAGCAAAATTTTGGTTGCTTTATCTTGGTGGGGGTAGTTTGCTTTGTTGCTGACTATTATGCAGTCAATGTTTTATATATTTTTATTCACAAAAATTTTAAGAGTATTGGATGGTAAAATGAAAAAATTGAGTTCTTCTATTATCTTTGGGTTGTCTGTGATGGGCTTTAATTTGAGTGCCGTTGCAGAAGAACCGACTCGTATGTTCAGCCTGGAGCAGGGGGCGACTGCGGAGCAGGGAAGTATTTCTATTGATCTGTATGATTCTGTAAAAAGTAATCAACAGGTTCGTGCTGGTATTTGGAGTGGTGAGGTTGTTATCAGTCGAGCAGGTGTTGGATACAAACGAGTCATTATGCCTGATCTTGCTGTTTATGGACTTGTGGGTATTGATACTGCGGAAGGTAAAGACTCTACTTTTCTTGCGGGGGGCTCTTACTCTTTGATGTTAGATAGAAATTTTTCTGTGACGGCTAATTTTGAGTTGGGCACAGCGGGTATTGATAATGATTTGGAGTTTGGGGTCGGTGTCGGTGCTTATGTTTCTTTACCGGATGCGGATGAGCTGGGTGAAATAAAGCTGGGTGGTGAGTTGGTTTTGAGTAGTGCGGACAATACCGAAGCCGCCATTCAACTGGGTGCACGCTGGATGCCGCGAGAAAATATTACGATTGATTTGTTGGTTTTCAACAATGATACGTCGAAAGAAACGGATGGTGCTTTGCAAACGCCCGCCGGTATCCGAGTGAATCTCTCATTTTAAATTTTTAGGTCGGGTATGCAAATATCACTGTTTTACCCGACCTATTGCTTTTTTCGGTCTTGATACTCAAATACTCTAACAACACGCCTGACCCCTGGAATTCGGCGAACAGTATCGGTGACAACATCAGCTTCTTTGTGGGTGACAAGCCCCATTAAATAGACAATCCCCTTGTCTGTGACTGCTTTTGTGTGGAATGTACCCAAACCTTTGTCATTAAATAGCTTGGTTTTAACTTTTGTGGTGATCCAGGCATCATTATTGCGTATTTTGAGAGAACTCAGTGGCATAACGGTTATTTCATTATAGATTTCCTGCACTTTAATGACTCTTCTTACGTGCTCGACGACTCGTGCTCGTGTTTTTTTTGTCAACGCCTCTCCAGTGAGTAGTACGTTATTATCGTAACTGGTGACATTGATACGTATTTTGTTTTTCAGTGCTTTATCTGCTTCAATCAGATTGAAAATCTTTAGTTCAATCGCTTGGTCTTCTATGATGGTACCGCTGGTGCGGGGGTCTGAAGCAAGGTTTACGCAGCCTTGAATGAATAATAATAGTGTGAGCAGCAGAGCTATTTTTCTGTAATTATTGAAGCTATTATTAGATTTAAATTGCATTTTTTATCCACTCTATCTGGGTTGTTCCGGTCATGGCGATCACGTCAATACGTGAAGGGTGTTGTGCGACTGTTTTGTTCGATTGCAAGTAATGCTTGGCAGTAGCGATGAGTTTTGCTTGTTTGCGTCGATCAATGCTTTCTGCTGCGCTGCCAAAAAAATTGTTTTTCCGGTAGCGTACTTCAACAAAAATAATGATGTTTTTTTGTTGCATAATCAAGTCAATTTCACCACATTTGCAGCGATAATTTTTCGTAATTAATTGCAACCCTTTTTCTTGAAGGTATTGGCTTGCTTGCTCTTCTGCCCATGCACCTCGTGTGATCGTTTTCAAGCGCTGCTGTGCGCTATTGCTGGTTTTCATGTGGGACTGTTGTTGCTTCAATGATTTCCGGTACACCTTTGATGAAGCGTGCACAAATCAGTTTTCGGTGGATTTGATTGTTTTCATCCATACTGAGCATGCCTGTTTCACCCTGATATTGCTCATGAGGTGTCGTTTGCAGGCGATTGAGTGTGGCGATAATACGAAAAGCGTCGATACCAAGCGCATACAATCGCCCTTTTTTTGAGGTCTGTTGTGGCTGGAGTGCAGTGGTGGAGTTGTACTCTTCTGGTGGGAGTGTGACTGTATTAAGTGTCCAGGGTGTGTCACAGAATATGATGTCGTTCATGTCTCTGTCAGCTGCGGGGTTGGGTGTGCCTTCATAAACACGAGAGGTGGCATAGATGGGTAAATCTGCAGCGTAATGGAATTTTAGTTGGGGTCGAATCAAGCGTGCTTGCCGTGGCGATGCAGCCAGAAAAATAAAATCAACATCTTGTCGACGGCGCGGTTCAAACTTTATTGTTCGTTGTAACAGGTTATTGATCTTCTTTTTTCGTTGCGCACTTTCGTTCAGGTTTAAAATGCTTCGCAGTGGCCCTGAAAAATCATTATCTTTGCTGGCATAGGTGGCTTGTTCAGCGATGAAGCCACCGAGCTCTTGCCAGCGCTGATCAAATGCATTGAACGTGCGTCTCCCCCAATCACTTTGAGGGGAAAATGCAATTGCGCGAGTATGCCCATCCACCCAGGCTCTGTCTGCAATTTGTCTGGCTTCATCTTCTGGGGAGAGGCCGAATTGGTATAAATTGTTGGGCAATTCGTCAGTAATTTCGCTGTAATTGAGGGTAAGTGTAGGAACCGGCAGTATTTCAGAGGCTTGATTGATCAATGTGTTGACTGCTTTTTTGCTGAGTGGGCCGACGATAAATTCAGCGCCGTCGGTGACGGCTGTATTGTATGCGTCAGGATTATTGTGGGTGTCATAAATGCGAATGTGTGTTGGTATCTCATTGTGCTGTTGTTGTGCATCGTGGGCGGAAAGAAATCCGTCACGTAGTGATGTCGCATGTCCTGAATAAGCACCACTTAATGGTAAAATTAATGCAATTTGAGTCGGTTGCTCTATGGTGGGTGTTACTGGCTCTTTGATGAGGTTCAATATAGTGTTTGTGGCGGGGTGGTTTGAGTAACGTCGTTGCCACTCATTGAGCTGTTGTTCTCGTTGCTGGCGTTGTCCAGTGATTTGAGCAAGTTCCAACCAGCCACTGAAGGTATTGTGGGGGGCGGAGGGTATGCGTTTATCATGTAAGGTGTTTGCCGAAAGTGACTGGAGTGTTCGTAGGATGAATTGCTGGTTTTTCTCAATTTCTTCAGTGTTTTTTAGCAGGGGATCAAGGCGGATTTGTTCATGAACAGCGGCAAGTTTGTTGCCGAGTTTGTAGTGTGCTTTGGCACGTAAATCATAGTACTCTGTGATTTGTTCAAGCGGGGTGTTATTTCTGATTGAAGTGTCAAGGTAGCTGAGTACGGACTTTGGTTTCTTTTCTTGGTGTGCAATTTTTGCAAGTAGCAGACGACGTTGAAGTTTTTGGGCTTCTGGAAGTAATCCATCATTAATGGACTGTAATACACGCTTTGCTTTATTTGTGTGTTGACCTTTTAAAAGTGCATTGGCCATCATGAGTTTATAAGCTTGCTTTTGTGCGGGGGGGGCATCCGCAGCGAGCTTGTTGTATTGCCTTGCAATTTCTGCATAGTCACCCGATATTACAATTTGCTTTGCCTGTTGTGGGGTGCTTTTGGGGGAGGTGCTGCATCCGCTGATAAATAAAATGAGTAACAGTAATTGAATCCATATTTTTAATGACGGTGCAAACTGATGTTTTGGCATGGTGCTTAATCATATTTTGTGCGTTGATAGATCTGTATTATAGACAAGTTAAATTAAGAATGGGTGGTGATTAATGGTCGAGAGTGCTCTTTATGTGGTTTCAACGCCGATTGGAAATCTGGATGATATGACTCCAAGGGCGGTACAGGTGCTATCTGATGTGGATTTGATTGCAGCAGAAGATACACGCCACAGTGGGCGTTTATTGCAACATTTTTCGATATCAACACGCACAATGGCACTTCATGATCATAATGAGCGGCAGGTGTGTGGTCGTCTGGTTGAGCGTTTGCAAAGTGGTGAATCGATTGCTTTAATCAGTGATGCGGGAACTCCGTTGGTGAATGACCCTGGGTATCATCTGGTTCATGCCGCACATCAAAATAAAATCAAGGTCGTTCCGGTTGTGGGGGCTTGTGCTGCAATTGCTGCGCTGTCGGTTTCCGGGTTGGCATCCGATCGCTTTGCATACGAAGGTTTTTTACCTGCTAAAGCGGGTACGCGCGTCCATCGTTTGGAGTCGTTAAAAGATGAAGCACGCACATTGATTTTTTATGAAGCGCCTCATCGTATTATTGCTTCATTGGAGTCATTGGTTTTGGTTCTGGGGCATGAACGTATTGCCACTTTGGCGAGAGAGTTAACAAAACGCTTTGAAACTGTAAAACAGGCTCCACTGGGCGAGCTGCTTGAGTGGGTGCGTACCGATCCCAATCAGCAAAAAGGGGAAATTGTTCTTGTGGTTCAAGGAGCACCTTCTCGTGATTCGGATGAAGGTATTGACTCTGAAACACAGCGTATATTGACACTATTATTAGAAGAGCTACCGACCAGGCAGGCAGCAGCACTGGCTGCAAAAATTACAGGTCTGAAAAAAAATACGCTTTATAAAGAAGCGCTTCAAATTGTCGATAAGGGTGAATTGAAGCGTTAATATTTGGTTTTTATTGTATCAATCGGTATAGTTCGCTGTTTGAGAATTCAGTCGTCGTCTCTTCTCATCATCCGCTGCAATTGCACAACTCTCTCTTTGTTTGGAAATAATTCATTTAGTTATGGGTAAAAAAACGTCTCTCTATCATAAACATCTCGAGTCTGGCGCTAAAATAGTCGATTTTGGTGGTTATGATATGCCGCTGCATTATGGCTCTCAAATTGAAGAGCATCATCAAGTTCGCAATGATGCTGGCATGTTTGATGTTTCACATATGGTGGTGGTGGATCTGCGTGGCAAAGCAGTTCGAGATTTTTTACGTCACTTGCTAGCCAATAATGTTGATCGTTTGCAACAATCGGGCAAGGCATTGTATAGCTGTATGTTAAACAGTGACGGCGGTATTGTTGATGATTTGATCGTTTATTTTATGGATGAGACCTGGTTTCGTCTGGTGGTGAATGCTGCGACGCGTGATAAAGACCTGGCCTGGATTGAAAAGCAGGTGGCTGATTTTGATGTGGCAATAGAAGTGCGTGATGATTTGGCGATGATTGCCGTGCAAGGGCCGCAGGCGCGTATAAAAACTCATGCTCTGTTGGATGGCTTAAAACAGAAAAAAGCCGATGAGTTGGCTCCCTTTTATGCAGTTGAATGTGATGGGTTTTTTATAGCCCGAACAGGTTATACCGGAGAAGATGGCTATGAAATTATGTTGCCAGCCGATCAGGCCGAACTGTTCTGGCAGGGGCTTTTGGAACAAGGTGTCAAGCCGGTAGGTTTGGGTGCGCGTGATACGTTGCGTTTAGAGGCAGGCATGAATCTGTATGGCACCGATATGGATGAAAGTGTGAGTCCTTTAGAGTCAGGTTTAGGTTGGACTGTGGGTTGGGAGCCCTCTGATCGTCACTTCATAGGTCGTGATGCTTTGCAGGTGCAGCGGGAAAGCTCAGAGTGTCAGAAGTTTGTAGGTTTGATTCTGGATGGTAAAGGCATGTTGCGCAATCATCAAAAGGTGGTTGTGGACGGAGCTTTGGTGGGAGAGGTGACCAGTGGTAGTTTTTCTCCAACTTTAGGTAAAGCAATTGCATTTGCCCGAGTGGATGCCCATGTTAAAACACAGTGTGATATTGAAGTACGAGGGCGGCATTTATCAGCAACGGTGGTGAAACTGCCGTTTGTACGTAATGGCAAGTCGTGTCTGTAAATTAAGAACAATAGATATAGATTAGGAGAGGTTTTGTGAGCGATATTCCAGCAGATTTAAAATATACCAAGTCACATGAGTGGGTTCAAGTTCTGGATGATAATGTGGTTTTGGTTGGGATTACTGATCATGCACAAGAGTTATTAGGCGATATGGTTTATGTCGAACTGCCTGCTGAAGGTGACAGTCTCGGAATGGGTGACGAATGTGTGGTGGTGGAATCTGTGAAAGCAGCTTCTGATATGTACAGTCCTGCCACAGCCGATGTTATTGCAGTAAATGAAGTGCTTGCTGATCAGCCCGAGCTGATTAATAAAGATCCTTACGGTGAAGGCTGGATTTTACGTCTGAAAGTGAGTGCTCCTGATGAATTGGATGGTTTGCTCAGTGCAGATGATTATGCTGAATTGATTGCTTCAGAAGCGGACTAGAGAGTATCAATAGCCCATGCCATTTATTCCACACACTGAAAATGATGTTAAAGAGATGCTGGAAGCGATTGGTGCGCCCAGCATTGAATCTCTGTTTGACGAAATCCCTGCCGCACTGCGCACTGGAGAGATAGTAACGATCCCCGAAGGTTTGAATGAACTGGGTGTGACGCAGCTTATGCAAGCGCGAGCGAAAAAGAATAGGCCATTGCTCTGTTTTGCGGGCGCAGGTGCCTATGAGCACCATATTCCGGCTGCGGTTTGGGAGCTGACGACGCGCGGTGAATTCTACACGGCTTACACGCCTTATCAGGCTGAGGCGAGTCAGGGAACGTTGCAGTTGCTATACGAATATCAAACCATGATGGCGAGTTTGACGGGGCTGGATGTCTCTAACGCCTCACTCTATGACGGTGCTTCGGGTTTGGCTGAGGCGATTTTGATGGCGGTGCGTTGCAATCGCAAATCAAAATCCAAGCGTATATTGTTGCCGACTACAGTGCACCCTGCTTATCGTAAGGTGAGTCGTAATATCGTAAGCAATCAAAATATAGTGTTGGAAGAGCTTCCATACTGTGCTGAAACAGGTGCGGTATTAGCAAAAAGTTTAGGAAAATATCAGGGTGAAGATATTGCCGCATTGGTGATTCAGCAACCTAACTTTTTTGGTTCACTGGAAGATGTGGATGCATTGACTGACTGGGCGCATGCTCAAGGCGCGATGGTGATTGCTGTGGTGAACCCCATGACGCTGGCTATTTTAAAGCCGCCAGGTGAGTGGGGTAGTGCTGGTGCTGATATTGCATGTGGCGAAGGGCAGCCGTTAGGTATTCCACTCGCGGGTGGCGGCCCCTATTTTGGTTTCATGTGCTGTAAGCAAAAGCTGGTTCGACAAATGCCAGGGCGAATTGTTGGGCGTACGGTTGATCTGGAGGGTCAGGAGGGTTTTACGCTAACATTGCAGGCACGCGAACAGCATATTCGTCGTTCTAAAGCAACCTCTAATATCTGCACCAATCAAGGCTTGATGACAACGGCAGCAACAATTTATATGTCGTTGTTAGGGTCAGTCGGATTGCGCAGCGTTGCACAGGCTTGTTTTGCGAACACCCAAAAATTGGTGGAGAGGCTTTCTCAGATTGATGGGGTTGAACCCATATTTAACGGAACATGCTTTCATGAAGTTATGATTCAGTTGCCTTGTTCGGCTGAAGCGGCTCATATCGAATTGTGTGAACAGGGCATTTTAGGCGGCTATGAACCTTCTGAAGAGTACCCTGAATTAGGGGATGCTTTGTTGGTGTGTGCGACGGAAACCCGAACAGATGAAGAGATTGAACATTTTGCTGCACAGCTTGAACTCACGATTAAAAAACTCCAAAATTGATTATTGCCAATAAGAGCTTAATATTACGATGCTGATTTTTGAACAGTCACGCTCAGGCCGTGGCAATGGTGCCCAAAGAATTAAAAACAGTGTAGCGCTCCGTGCGCTTCCCAAGCAGTTTCTGCGTGAAAAAAAGCCACTGTTGCCTGAAGTCTCTGAGATGCAGACGGTGCGCCATTACACGCGTCTGTCGCAAAAAAACTTCTCTATTGACACACAATTTTACCCACTAGGATCATGCACCATGAAGCATAATCCTCGGGCGTGTAATACGCTGGCGATGTTGCCTGAGTTTTTGTCACAGCACCCTTTGGCACCGAGTTCAGCGACTCAAGGGTTTCTTGCTTGTCTTTATGATTTGCAGGAGATACTTAAGGATGTGACCGGTATGAAAGGTGTTTCGTTAACACCTATGGCGGGGGCACAAGGGGAGCTGGCCGGAATGGCCATGATTCGTGCTTATCATGAATCTCGTGGTGATACGATGCGCAATGAACTGCTGGTGCCTGATGCTGCTCATGGCACTAACCCTGCGACGGGTGTGATGTGTGGTTATAAAGTGCGTGAAATTCCAACACGAGCCGATGGTGATGTGGATTTGGAGGCTCTACGCGTAGCAGTGGGCCCACAAACAGCCGCAATTATGTTGACAAATCCCTCAACCCTGGGCGTTTTTGATCGCAAGATCGCTGAGATTTCGCAAGCAGTACACGATGCGGGTGGCTTGCTCTATTACGATGGCGCTAATTTGAATGCTATTTTGGGTAAGGTTCGGCCAGGTGATATGGGTTTTGATGTGGTGCATATTAATCTACACAAAACATTTTCTACACCGCATGGTGGGGGCGGGCCGGGTTCTGGGCCGGTCGGGGTGAGTGAACGATTGTTGCCTTTTCTACCTGTTCCTGTAGTGGCTCGAAAAAATGATCAATATCACTGGTTAAGTGAAAAAGATTGCCCTGACTCTATTGGGCGTTTATCTGCATTCATGGGGAATGCGGGTGTGTTGCTCAGAGCTTATATCTATTCACGCTTGTTGGGTCGTGAAGGTATGGTGCGAGTTGCAGAGTATGCAACATTAAATGCAAACTATATGGCGGTGAAGTTGGCCGAAGCGGGATTTGATCTGGCTTATCCAGAGCGAAGAGCTACACACGAATTTAGTTTAACACTGAAAAAACAGGCTAAAGAGATTGGGGTGACTGCGACCGATTTTGCCAAACGCTTGCTGGACTATGGCTATCACGCACCGACTGTTTATTTTCCACTGTTAGTGGCTGAATGCATGTTGATTGAACCGACTGAAACTGAAGCGAAGTCTGAGCTGGATGGCTTTGTCAAAGCGATGAAGAATATTTTATCTGAGGCCTCATCTGATTTGGCTAAAGTTCGTGGCGCACCTTATACGTTACCGGTTAAACGTCTGGATGAAGTGCGAGCAGCGCGTGAGTTAGATTTGGTTTGGAAGCCTGTTAATGATGAGTGAACCATCGCAAAAAAAAGCTTCGGAGTTTCAGCGTGTCTGTAAAGCGGCAGGGTACTCTATTGCGGGCTTAAAAGCCGCAGCTCGGCATGAGCCTGCATTTCGTACAGAGCTGATTTTGTGTGTTTTGCTATTTCCCCTGGCGCTCTGGTTAGGCGAGAGTGGCATTGAGCGCGCATTATTGATTGGTTCGCTGGTTCTAGTATTGATTGCTGAGCTGGTCAATTCTGCGATTGAAGCCGTGGTTGATCGTATAGGCTCTGAATGGAATGAGTTGTCAGGTCGTGCAAAGGATATTGGTTCAGCCGCTGTTTTTGTGGCACTTGTTCATGTGCTGGTTGTTTGGCTATTAATAATTTGTTTTTGAATATTAAGGAAAATTTATGTCTGCTTTGATTTGTGGTTCTTATGCCTACGATACCATTATGGTGTTTAACGATCAGTTTAAAAACCATATTTTGCCTGATAAAGTACATATTCTAAATGTCTGTTTTTTAGTGCCCGATATGCGTCGTGAGTTTGGTGGTTGTGCTGGAAATATTGCGTATAATTTACATCTGCTGGGCGGGGATCCATTGCCTATGGCGACTGTAGGGCAAGATTTTACGCCTTATGCTGTATGGATGGATAAATTGGGTATTAGCCGTAAGCACTTGAAAGAAGTTGACTCTTATACTGGGCAGGCATTTATTACGACCGACCAGGATGATAATCAGATTACGGCCTTCCATCCTGGCGCTATGAGTTTTGCACATGAAAACAAAGTGTCGGATGCTAAAGGCATCACAATAGGTATTGTTTCCCCTGATGGACGTGAAGGCATGATTGAACATGCAGCACAGTTTTGTGAGGCTAAAATTCCATTTATCTTTGATCCAGGCCAGGGCTTGCCTATGTTTAATGGTGATGAGCTGATGCAGTTTATTGAGCAAGCGACTTATTTGACTGTGAATGATTATGAAGCCGAGTTGTTACAGGAACGTACCGGTAAAAATCTGGAAGAAATTGCAGCGCAACTTGATGCGTTGATTGTGACATTGGGTGGTCAGGGGTCAAAAATATATTCTGGTGGAAAGGTGATTGATATTCCGTCAGTAAAGCCTGCTGAAATTGCTGACCCAACAGGCTGCGGTGATGCATATCGAGCAGGTTTATTGTTTGGTTTAATGAACGATATGAACTGGGAAACAACAGGGCGAATTGCATCATTAATGGGTTCTATTAAAATTGCCCATAAAGGCACCCAAAATCATACTTACAATAAAGCAGAATTTGATGTGAAGTTTAAAGAAAGTTTTGGTTATAGTTTATAAATAGTTGGCCATGAGCCACTGGAGTATTAAAAATTATGAGTAAGGATAAGAGTACTAATGTTGTTTGGCATCAGGCCACTGTTGAACGTAGCCACCGTGAGAAAATGAATAGCCATAAAAGTGCTGTGCTGTGGTTCACAGGTCTTTCTGGTGCAGGAAAATCGACGTTGGCTCATGCAGTCGAAGAAGTGTTGCATGAAAAAAATATCAGAACATTTGTATTGGATGGTGATAATGTGCGCCACGGTTTATGCGGCGACCTTGGGTTTTCTGATGAAGACCGCCAAGAAAATATTCGCCGAGTCGGTGAGGTTGCAAAAATTGTGATTGAAACAGGTGCGATTGTACTGACGGCTTTTATTTCACCATTTAAAGAAGATCGAGATCGTGTGCGCTCTTTAGTGAATCAAGATGATTTTATTGAAGTTTATGTTAAATGCTCGCTAGAAAAGTGTGAAGAGCGTGATGTCAAAGGCCTGTATAAAAAGGCTCGCTCAGGAGAAATTAAAGAATTTACAGGCATTTCTTCGCCTTATGAAGCGCCTGTGAATGCTGAAGTGGTTGTAGATACCGGTGAACTTGACCTGAAAACATCTGCTGAAAAAGTTGTAGATTACCTTGTTAAAAAAGGTGTTGTCTCTTTCGGTTAGATGAAAAAAGATAATCTTTTTCTAAAAAAAAGCACAGCTGTTGATTTTGATTTTGGTGAAAAAACAGCTGAAGTCTTTGATGATATGCTGGATCGAAGTGTGCCGTTATATCGTGAATTACAGCGTATGGCGGGAGAGTTGGCCAATGAGTTTGCTGTTGGTGGAACTCAAGTCTATGACTTGGGGTGCTCTACGGGTACAACACTGCATACGCTGTGTGAATCAATAGACAAGGATGTCACATTTATTGGTATTGATAACTCTGAAGCCATGCTGGCAAAAGCTGAAGAGAATTTTAAAGCGGCGGGTGTTTCAGAAAAGTATCAATTTATTTTAGATGATTTGAATGAGCGACTGGACATTCAGAACGCATCCGTTGTGATTCTGAATTTAACGCTTCAGTTTGTGCGTCCACTCTATCGTGAGCTTTTAATTCGCAATATCTATTCAGGTTTGAATAAAAATGGTTGTTTAATACTGGTGGAGAAAGTGCTGGGGAATGATTCTCTGTTTAACCGCCAGTTCATCAAGTTTTATTATGATCTAAAAAAACGCAATGGCTACTCTGAAATGGAGATTGCGCAAAAGCGTGAAGCTTTAGAAAATGTGTTAATACCTTATCGAGTGGATGAAAATATCGAATTGCTGAACAAGCAAGGGTTTTCTCATGTCGATATTTTCTTTAAATGGTATAATTTTTGTGGTTTTTTAGCAGTTAAATAGCCAGTATATTCAAAAAGTATCTTATTTCTTAGAAATAATTAATATTTCAAGTTGCAAGTTGTTTGTCTAGGCTGTATTATTTAGCCCCTTTCGTTGCGCGTATTGCGCGGTTTTTTGGAGTGAATTTGGAATGAAAACCTATAGTGCGAAACCGGAGACGGTTAAGCGTGATTGGTATGTTGTTGATGCCGATGGGAAAACTTTGGGCAGACTCGCCAGTGAAATCGCTAAGCGTTTGCGCGGCAAGCATAAGCCAGAATACACACCACATGTAGACACAGGCGATTACATCGTAGTCGTGAATGCTGAAAAAATACATGTGACGGGTAACAAAGCAAAAGATAAGATCTACTATCATCACACAGGTTATATCGGTAATCTGAAGTCTATCAGCTTCGAAAAGTTAATAGAGAAAGCGCCTGAGCGTGTGATTGAATTTGCAGTAAAAGGCATGTTACCTAAAGGCCCTTTAGGGCGTGATATGTTCAGAAAACTTAAGGTCTATGCAGGCGGTGAACACAAGCATTCTGCTCAACAGCCTATAGCTCTAGAAATTTAATAGTTACGGAATTTAAACGTATGGCAACCGAAATAAATTATGGCACAGGGCGACGTAAAAGCTCTGCAGCTCGCGTCTTTTTAAAAGCAGGGTCAGGTCAGATCGTTATTAACGGCCGCACACTGGATGAATACTTTGGTCGTGAAACTTCACGCATGGTTGTACGCCAGCCTCTTGAGTCTGTTGAGATGCTTGAAAGCGTAGACATCAGTATCACGGTTCGTGGTGGTGGTGCGAGTGGTCAGGCTGGAGCGATTCGCCATGGAATCTCCCGGGCTTTGGTTGCCCGTGATGAATCTTTGCGCCCTACACTACGCGGGCACGGTTTTCTGACACGCGATGCACGTAAAGTTGAGCGTAAAAAGGTCGGTCTGCACAAAGCACGTAAGCGTCCTCAATTCTCGAAACGTTAAATTTTTCTGCTATATCAGGCAGCAGTTATTTAGCGATGTGATCAATGGTGAAATAGCTTTATAGTTATTTCGCCATTTGTATTTCTACCGAGGCATTATTTTACGCACGTTTCTCCTACGCGGGCTCAGTTTTGTAAAGTAACGCGTTAATACTCTCTGAGAGTTCGTTCTCCTGATATGGTTTTGTCAGGTAGACATCCACACCAAGGCGCTTGGCATACTCTTTATGTTTGCTGGTAGCACGTGAGGTAATCATTATGATGGGCAGATTTTTTGTTGCTTCTTTTGCTCGTAAATGCTCTGTAAGTTCAATGCCATTCATTCGTGGCATTTCAAGATCAACTATTAATATGTCTGGTTTCTGTGCCTCGATTGTTCCTAGCGCATCAAACCCATTAATCGCTGTTTGAACGTCAAAACCGATATCAGTCATAAATCCTGATAAAGCACGGCGAGCACTTAGGGAGTCATCAACGATGAGCGCTCTAGGTAAGTGGGTTGCTGCGGTTTGAATATTATTTACATGGAGTGGCTTGATTGTTTTATGTTGGCTAAAGTCAAGAAAATCAGGCAAATCTATGACCGTCATAACCTCGCCACCATTGCCGATTGTGACACCAATAATTCCAGGAATTTCAGGAAGGTGCCGCCCCAGATTTTTTACGACCATTTCACGGCTGTTCTCAAAAGAACTTGCTAAAATGGCGTGAGTGGTCTCGTTGTTTTTTTTGACCAATAAGATCGGATGGCTGGATAAATCGTGCTCTTTGTGGTGAAAGGGTACGCCTAGTAGCGTCTCAATAAGTTGTGCGGGGTAATTTTCATTTTCCAGGTGATAGGTAAGTTTACTCTCATTGTGGGTGATGAGACCTGTGCCTGCGGGTAAGATTCGTTCAATGTTGCGATTCGATAATGCAACACTGATGCCGTTGCCATGAGCGCATAAAGTATGAATGAATAACTGGCTCACTGGCAGTGTTAACGTGACGGCTAACCCTTCGCCTTGAGTTGAGTTCAATAGAAGGTTTCCTTTCATCTCTTTTATATTGGAGTAGACAGCATCCATGCCAACGCCTCTTCCAGAGACCTGAGTTGTGGTTTCCCGAGTGGAAAACCCAGGCATCAAAATGAGTTGCTCCAGATCTGACTGACTGAGTTCGTGATGTTCTGAAATCAACTCTTTTTGTAGTGCTTTTTTGTGAATCGCCTCTAAATCCAGGCCAGCACCATCATCTTCACAGCAAATGGAAATGTGGTTCCCTTTTCGAGAAAAATCCAGTTTAATTTCACCTGTTGGGTTTTTCCCTACTTTTTTACGTGTCTCAGGGGAGCCTATTCCATGATCTACAGCATTACGTAATAAATGCATTAATGGATCGACAAGTTTATTAAGAATTTCACTGTCAATCAGTGTTTTTTCACCAGAAATTTTCAATTCAACATCGTGTTGTATGAGGCGGCATGCTTGGCGTACAGCACGTTCCAGGCGCGGGGTAATGCTGCCTGCGGGTATCATTCTGCTTCGAAAAACAACCTCTTGGTTCTCTTTTTGTAAACGCTCTTGTTTATTTGAAAGTTGTAAGAGGGCGTTAATTTTTTTTGTTAACTGATTATTAATTTCAGCGCTGTCCATTGTGGCCTCTTCCAGGCGATTTGTGCAGCTATTAAGTTCGTTGTAATGCTCTAGTTCCAGCACATCAAATTGATTATCATCTGAATAGAGGGAAAGTTGTTCCGAGTGGCTGGAAAGGTTTTTTATGGTCACCAGTTGTTCAAGTTCGGTGATTAATTTTTGTACAGTTTGCTCTTTTTTCTTGAGTGCTTTGGCGTGAGCCATAATGTGCCTAGTGTGTTCCTGAGTCTGGCGAATTAAAGTAATATTTTCACCCGATAGGCGTAATAAATCATCAAGAAGCTCAGTTGGAACTCGTGATAGTCGAGTTGTATTTTCTGGTTTTATATGAGGCTCAGGTGTCGTTGTGTGAACAATGGGAATTGCTGTTTGTGGGATTGGAGCTTCACTCTCAAGTAGGGCAGCGATGCCCTTTTCATCAATTCTATTAGCCCAGTCGAGTATTTCTTGTAAAATTGCTTGAGATTCAATAGGTGAGTTACTTGCCTCAGTAAGTGCTTCGCTCATAGCCTCCAGGCAGTCACCCGCACGTAATAACATGTCAGCAATAGCGGCGGAAGGTAACGATCTGCTTTCGGCCAGTGCCTGCAAAATATCTTCAAGATGATGTGTGAGATTAGCAATGCCGGTGATGCCAACCGTATTTGCTGCACCTTTCAGGCTGTGTGCGACTCGCTGTGCTGTATCAACATCGTCAAGTGAGCCTTCACCTTTGATTAGTTTCTGGATGGCACTGGAAAAGTCGGCCGTTTGTAATGGCAGTTCTTGAAGCAGTGTTTCAAGTAAGTCGTTATTAACATCTTGTGGCAAAGCAAGTGAGATATCTTGAGGCGTTGCTTCAGTTTTTCGTGGTGACTTTTTTGATTTTTCAGCGATGATGGTGGGAGATGAGAGCAGCTCTGATATCGGTTGAATATCTTGTTCAATAAGTGGCATCGGCCACTGTTCATCAAGCAAATGTGAAGCCAGTGCATGGCTTGTCGTGGTGTCGATTGATTCTAGATACTTGAGTGCCAATATTGGCCATTGAGATAAAAAAGTTGAGTAATTTTTATCGGATATCTTTTTTTCCTGATCGAGTGTTTGAGCGTTTTCCGCGATCAGTAGGCAGACCTCTTGAAATCCTGATAATCCAACAGTTTCAGCGGCCATAGCGAGGTGCTCTATCGCTTCTGCGTAGCGCTGTGTATGGTGCTCTTCTTTTGGTGAAAAATAAGAATTTTGCTCTTGAATTAAGCAATTTATTTCATCAATCAGCAGTTGAATGAAACTTGGGTCAATTTCTAATGAAGGTGCTTCCTCTGGTGCGAGCGTATCAATCATTTGGTTTTTAACTCATTTTTTGATTGCGAGGTAGCTTGAATATACGTACCGTGGAGAGTAGTTGATTGGCATATTTAACGAGGTGATCAGTCACGATATTTTGGTCTTTGAGTTGTTGCGCTGTTTTATGCGTGCTATCGAGTACTTGCTCTGCACGCTGGCGCAGTCTGATGTTCACTTGTATCTGTTCTTCTGAGCGCGCAGCAATTTCATGAATTGACTCAACAAGTTCCGCTGTTAATATCTGCGTCTCTTTCATGCGTTTCCCTGCTGTTGCGGCTAATCGTGAGCCTTTAACAACACGAGTGATAACTTCGTTCATTGTGCTGGAGGTATCGGAGGTTTCTTGTTGGATATTGGAGACCAGTGTGGCGATTTGTGATGTTGCGTCACGGGCACTTTCGGCCAGACGCTGCACTTCATCAGCAACCACCATAAAGCCTCGTCCCGCTTCCCCTGCAGATGCTGCATGCATACTGGCATTGAGTGCAAGGATGTGGGTTCGTTCAGAAATACTGCCAATGAGGTCTACAATGCCACCAATCTCTTGCGAGCGTTCACCCAAGCGTTTGATGCGTTTTTCAGCCTCTCTGACGGTGTCTCGAATAGAGACAATGCTGGTGACGGTTTCGGTGACCGAAGTGAGGGCTTTTTCAGTGGTTTCGATGGTGCTGTCCGTTGAGTTATTTGCGGCTTGCGCCAGCTCGCTGACATTGTTCATGATATTCACCGCATCATTGAGCTCAGTCATCGTTTCCTGTATTTGCTGGATCTCATTTTGAGAAAGTCCCATAACAACGTCGGATTGTGATTTAACTGTGACAGAAGCCCTGTTTACATGCTCTGAAATAGTATTGACTTTGAGTAGTACTTTTGACGTTTCTGAAGTGAGCATGTTGAGTGCATCGGCGAGTGGTCCAGTGAGATCTTCGGTGACAGTCGCCTTGGCCGTTAAGTCCCTGTTACTTAAGCGGGATACAGTGCCGAGCAAAGCAATAACTGAGTCGTTGAGCTGTTCATTCTCTTTTTCTGAGTGAGCCAGATTAGTTACGCGTTCATCAAGTAGTTTATCGAACTCCTTGGCGAACTGACCAATCTCATCGTTGGAGTTGATATGGGTGCGTGCCTCATATTGACCTTCCGATATTTTAGTGACGGTATCCTTGAGTATTTGCACCGGTGAATTAATACTATGCGCATAAAGCAGCAACAGGAGTGATACGATCAGAGCTGTGATGGCAATAGTGATAATAAAGTTTTTAGTAATTTGATCTTTTTGTGAGTTCGATGTTGATAACAATGTTTGTTGACGCTTCTCTTTTAGCTGTGATAACGAGAGGATTAATGGTGAAAAATTTTCAATCGCTTGGTGGGTATGCTGAAATTTTTCAGATCGTTCAGTTTCGGCTATCGCGGCAATATAAAATAGCTGTTGATAGTTTCTTAGAGCCCTCTCTACTTTTTTGACGAGGTCTTTTTCGTGATTTTCTATGAGCAGTGATTCGAGCTGTTTTTCTTTGGCGTATGCGGCTTTTAATGTGATATCAAATTTTTCTATCAGGTTTTCATTGCCTGTTAATTGAAACTCTTTTTCAATGCGACGTGCATTGGAAACAAGAATCTCTATTTGATCGATAATTCCACCAAAATAGTTGATATCCTGTATCTGGACAATTGCTTTTTCATTTGCCTCAATCATATTTTTATAGGAAATTCCAACCAGAAAAAAGCCAAAGAGAACAACAAAAAGCAAAATGAGTGATTTATGGACGAGTTTTAAATTTTTAAAGATTGACATGTTGTTTTTCCATATTTATTGGAAGGCTTTGATTTGTGCAATGATTTGATCTTTATCGTAGGGCTTAACGATGTATGCCTTTCCACCTTGCATACTGGCCCAGACACGGTCCGACTTTTGATCCTTGCTGGATATGAAAACGACCGGAATTTCCTGAGTGAGCTTCTCCATAGAGAGTTTTCTGCAGACTTCAAATCCATCCATACCAGGCATCATGATGTCGAGAAAAATCAGGTCGGGATGGTATTGTTTAGCAAATTCAATGGCCTCAATGCCCGATTGTGCAGTGAGAACCTGATAACCAGCTTCTGTAATGATGTTTTGAATAGAGCGTAGTTGGGTTGATGAATCATCAACAACAAGAACTGTTTCAATCGTCATAGTGAGCATCCTTGCTTTTAGCAGTGTTCAGCTTCTCTTTTTTCGGTTTGATATACGGGTTTTTTGTGATCCAGCCATTTGATGATTCGCTGAATTACACCTTGAAACTCTGTGTGCTCAATAGGCTTGGTCAGGTAAGTTGTGCATCCGGCAATGACACCTTTGACTTCATCTAATGGAGAGGTTTTTCCTGATAACATAATAATAGGCGTTTTCTTTTCATC
The DNA here is from genome assembly GCA_021648145.1 of Gammaproteobacteria bacterium. Taxonomy (NCBI): domain Bacteria; kingdom Pseudomonadati; phylum Pseudomonadota; class Gammaproteobacteria; species Gammaproteobacteria bacterium. The sequence goes on along the minus strand of JAKITI010000006.1, from coordinate 71,728 downwards.
TGGATTTTTTCTGATCGTTTTACAAACTTCGTAGCCATCAATGCCAGGCATCATGATGTCCAGAAAAATAAAGTCATAATGTTTGTGTTCTGTTTTTTTCAGTGCTTCTTCACCGGTATCGGCGAAATCAATTTTTATATTAAGTTCGACCTGTGAAAGTTCTATTTCCAGCATTTTTTGCATAGATGGACTGTCATCGACGACCAGTACGTTGTACTGGTTGTTGGATTCGGGTTCAGCCTTGTTTTCATGGTGCTCTATGCTGGCTTCCTTATCTGTAGTGATAGGGTTGTTGCTGGGTATTTCTATTTTGATTTGATCCAGAGTGCGCAACACTCGGCTGGTAATGTAGGGTGGGGCAATATGAAAAATTGACTGGCTTTGAGGTGTTGACCGGCCGACTGTGACTAAAAAAACTGCGGGGTGCTGAGTGGTGTAGGCCAAGCTTTTATCGAATGCTTCTTTATTCAGCATATTGACCAATATAATATCAGGTGTTGTATTACTTAAGGTGTAGCTGCGTTCACGTGATTGTGAAAAACAAAAAATTTGTTTGAATTTATTAATCTCGCCTTCAAAAAATCCTGATAGTGTTACTTTAATCTGAGCCATCACTTTTTGTCTCCCGATAATTTATGTGATGGGTATCGGCATGGTCTTGTTACGCTATGACTGTTTGAACTGTCAAAGTGGCATATTTTTTAATATTGTGAATAGCATCACATGGTTGTATTTAAGCTACTGACACCATGCTGTCAGTAGCCCTCCTATATACTTAAATTTCCTTATTTAAACCTTAACAAGTCTGGAGATAAAAATGAGTATGACAGAAACAATGAAATTGCACGGTGCGTTTAGCTGGAATGAGTTGATGACCAATGATGTGGCGGGTGCAAAGGCTTTTTATAGTGATTTGTTGGGATGGAATCTAACAGATATGGAATCCAGCTGCGGTAGCTATACCATGGCCAAAGCTGGGGAAACAGAAGTTGCGGGCATTATGGCAACGCCTAAAGAGGCAGAAGGCATGCCACCCAGCTGGGGCGCTTATGTTACAGTTGATAATATAGATGCGATGCCGTCCCGTGTTGAAAATCTGGGTGGCAAGATTCTGGTTCCACCGCAGGATATCCCAGAAGTGGGGCGCTTTGTGGTGATTCAGGATCCTCAAGGAGCGACGCTCATGTTAATCACATACTTCAAAAAAGATTAATTAAAATGTCGGATCGTTACTTCACCCAAAAAACCTTTGACTTTCTATCAAAACTGGCAGCGAATAACAGTCGTGACTGGTTTCTGGAAAACAAGCCGGTTTACGAAGAGACGATCCGCATACCCGCCTTAAATTTCATTGCTGACTTTGCCAATGAACTGGCCATCATATCGCCTCATTTTACGGCGCTGCCCAAAAAAGTGGAGGGTTCCTTGATGCGCGCCAATCGTGATATTCGTTTTGGTAAAGATAAACGCCCTTACAAAACCAATATCGGCATTCAGTTTCGTCACGAAGTGGGTAAGGATATACATGCACCGGGTTTTTACTTGCATATTGAAAATGGTGAGTGTTTTGTGGGAGTTGGCATATGGCGACCTGGCTCTAAGGCATTAGGCAAAATTCGTGATGCGATTGTTGAAAAAAGTGATGCTTGGATCGCCATTCGAGAGGATAAAAACTTCCATAGGCACTTTGCCCTAGAGGGCGATGCACTGAAAAATGCACCTCGTGGTTACGTTAAAGACCATCCTTTAATTAAAGATTTGAAGCGAAAAGATTTTATTGCAATTGCCAGTATCAGCGAAAAAGAGGTGACATCAAAAAAACTGCTCTCTCTCGTAACTGAGCGTTTTAGTCAAGCGACTCCGTTAATGAGCTATCTCTGCAAAGCATTGGAGTTGCGTTTTTAAATGCGTCGAGCCGATCGTTTGTTCCAGATTGTCGGATTGCTAGACCATACTAAGATCATAACCGCTCGCGGCCTTGCTGAAGCGCTGGAAGTTTCCGAGCGTACCATCTATCGAGATATTCAAGACCTTTCATTGTCTGGTGTGCCAATCGAAGGTGAGGCTGGTGTAGGTTACCGTCTGATGAAAGGTTTTCACCTTCCATCGCTGATGTTTGATGAAGAGGAGCTGGCCGCATTGATGTTAGGTGCTCGTATGGTGCAGGCGTGGACAGATAAAAGCTTGGCAAGTGCGGCGCATCAGGCGATTCGTAAAATAGAAAATGCAATTCCAGAGCGGCTTAGGCCGGAGCTGGGTCGTGAAGAACTGTTGGTGCCTGATTTTAATGTCAGTACAATAACCCAAGAGCATTTAGCGCTGTTACGCAGTGCTATAAAACAACAATGCAAGGCGGCTTATGATTACACGCGAGAAGATGGTCAACACTCATCACGGGTAGTTCACCCTTTAGGGTTGTTTTATTGGGGACGTGTCTGGACGTTGGTCGCTTGGTGTGAGCTGCGTGACGAGTTCCGTCACTTTCGTCTGGATCGAATGAAAAATATTAATGTGTCTGGCGAGAAGTTTAAGGTTCTTTCTGGAAGGAGCTTGCGTGATTATCTTGATATCGTACGCTGTAAGGAGAGTTAATTTTTATTTGCTCTGTAACCCGCCAGTGTGTATCGCCACAATGGTTGTGCCTCGTGAAAATTTCCCTTGCCTGATTAAGTCAAATAAACCATACATCATTTTTCCTGTGTAGATTGGTTCTAGTGGGATGGTATGTTTTGCCTCAAATTCATCAATAAAATTTATGAGGTCAGGATTTTTTTTGGCATAACTGCCAAAATGGTAATCAAGATTGATCTCCCAGTTTTCAAAGCGGGGTTTATTGGCATCATGTAAAAGTTGAGCAATATCATCTTGTAGAAAATGAGCGCCCTTTAGTACGGCAAAACCGAGTGCTTTTTTCTTGCCTTCAAGGCCTGAAATTAATCCGGCCAAAGTACCACCCGTACCGCAGGGCGAGGTTATTACGTCAAAGGGTATGTCTATGTCAGTAATAATTTCTTGGCAGCCTTTGACGGCCAGTGCATTGCTCCCCCCTTCGGGAATCAAATAAAATTCACCAAAATACTCTTTTAATTGATCAATAATTCCAGGTTCGTGTTTGTGACGATAATCACTGCGACTGAGATAATGGAGTTGCATTCCGTGATCCACTGCAAATTGCAGTGTCGGATTTAAAGGGCTGTATGCTTCGCCACGAATGATGCCGATGGTGTTGAAGCCATAAGCTTTGCCCACTCCAGCCAGTGCGTGGATGTGATTGGAATAAGCTCCACCAAAGCTGAGCAGTGTGTTGTGTTGCTGTGCCTTGGCGGCTTCCAGATTGTATTTCAGTTTGTGCCATTTGTTGCCGGAGATGATTGGGTGGACTAGATCTTCCCGTTTGATTAAAAGCCTGACTCCCGACTTGTCCAGATTTTTATCTTCAACTTCCTGTAAAGGTCTGAAAGCGGGTTTAATAATGCTCACTTTATTTCATATGTTTTTTTCAACATGCGAAGAATGGAGGCTTCATCAATTAATTTTTCAACTTCATCAAGGGGAACCCAAGCGAGGTCATGAGATTCTTCACTGACTACAAATGGTGTGTTGCGATCCGCTTCAATCAAAAAACGTACATCATAGTGGTAGTGCTCGGGTTCATTTTTTCGAGCAGGAATTAGGTGTATATCAATATCAAAAACCTCTTCTGTGACAGGACTAATTTCTTCGATTCCCGACTCTTCTCGGCCTTCACGCAGAGCAACTTCAAGTGTATTAGGGTCACCATCCGAGTGGCCACCCAGTTGTAACCAACGATCCAGCTTACGGTGATGAGTCAATAAAACGTGGCTGCGATCTAAGTCGACCACCCAGGCGGAGCCCGTGATGTGCCCTATGCTCAGTTCACGATCAAAGCAGTTAGGATATTGATTCACAAACTCCACCATATCGAGAAGTGTGAGTGCTTCATTTTCATCCATGGGTAAATATTGATCGAATTTGTCTTGCAGAAATTTTCTGTGCATGGGTTAAAGTTTATGCATTTTTATTGGTGAATCGGATGATTTTACGCCGCTCTTTTTTTGTAGGGCGATGTGTGGGCTGTGGCATTAATGACGCTTGTAATTTAAGCTGAATCGCAAGAGTATCCCGCGCTTTTTGACTCTCTTCACTCTCTTCGTAAAGTAATATAGCCTCTTTGGCAGGTCGGCGAAATTTATTTATTTTACATACAGTAATGGCATGTTCGTAGGGTGTTCGTTTAATCGTGAGCTTGTCGCCCACTTGTACGGTTTTTGATGGTTTGCTGCGCGTCCCATTAAGGTGAACTTTGCCACCATTGATCGCTTCCGTGGCTAAAGCACGAGTTTTAAAAAAACGTGCGACCCAAAGCCATTTATCCAGACGCAGGGTGTTTTCGGTCGTTTCTTGAACAGGGTTGTTGCGCTTGGCCATATGGGGTTATAGCCAGTATGTTGAACGAGTCATGATCTTTGAGGTGATGGACATCATTTTTTTAACCGGCCAAGGCAGGGGGGCGGCACCTGCATGCAGAGCGATGGTGGCATGATGCGCTTCATCTTCTTTCATCTGTTCAAGCACCATGTGGCTTTTTTTATCAGATTTTGGAAGTTTTCCAAGATGTTCATCCAGATGCCGAATGACCTGGTATTCTGTTTCCACCACAAAACCCAAGCTCCATTTATCACCAATCCAGCCTGCTGTTGCACCCATGGCGAGTGAGCCAAAATACCAGACAGGGTTAAGCCGACTGGTGTAACTGTCCAGTTCTACAAGTCGTTTTTCACACCAGTCCAGATGGTCACTTTCTTCTTGAGCTGCACGCTCCATTTTTTCACGAACTTCTGGTAGTTTAGCTGTGAGTGCCTGGCCTCGATATAACCCTTGTGCGGAGACTTCACCTGCATGGTTAATTCGCATTAATGCGGCAGAAAGCTTGCGTTCTTTTTCTGAAAGATCGACTTCATTAGTGCAATCTTTTGCCGGGTTGGGGCGTTCAGTAATATCGGGCTTACCAAATAGAGTACGAATGGCGTGGTCAGCATTCATTACAAGGTGATCAATAGGAGTATAATTTCGTCTGTTCATGTATTATGAAGATACTCCTTAAGGTGCTATCTGTTCAAGTTTTTTATTGAAATTCTTCTTTCAAAATACGATCCGCTTCGGTGGTATATTTTTTTCGTTGAAACAGAAGTCCGATACGGCTGCCATCGCATTGGCTCCAGAGCACTGCTGAGCGAATTCCAGCTAATAAAATGGCGCGAATCTTGTCGGCGTTATTGGAATTACTGAGTTGAGCCGGTTCACCATTCACCATGATGCGAGGTTTTAATGTGCTGATGGTATCGCTGTAAAGCCCTGCAAGACTGGCAATAACGGATGGATGCTGTATGTCATTAAAGTGCTCGGCTTGGTTTTTTGCTTTTTCAATGCCCGTTCCGACTTGCTCAAGCATTTTTGGCTGCTTTGCCAATTGCCTTTCCAAATAGAGCAGATTAATGACGTATTGAGTGATCTCCATACCCTCCGATCCTTTCTTGGCACCGAGCAGATCACGAAGCTGTGTGAGCCCTGTGGTTAAGTTTGCAGTGCCACTAAAAGTGGCTTCTGTGGTGGGTGGATCCGTTTCAAAAATAGAGTTGATTGATATTGCTAACATTTCAGGTTCAAGTGAACCCGTTCGAGCAATGCTTTGCACCTGTTTAGCGGCTTGAAAAATACCGGCCAGTGCGATGGTTTTGTCTTTTAAAGTGTTTGCCATGAATAGATATTATTATTTTAGTGAGTTAAACGCTGATTCAATAATTCCCCCGCCCAGGCAAGCTGTTTCATCATAAAAAACAACAGATTGGCCAGGGGTGATGGCGCGTTGTGGGTGGTCGAAATGAATCGTGTACTGTTTGCCATTTAACTTCATAACTTTACAAGGTTGCTCTTGTTGACGGTAACGTATTTTAGCTTGGCAGCGAAAAGGAAGTTTAGGCGGTTGTCCTGACACCCAGTGAAGATTAGAGGCCGTCAGTGTGTTGTGAAACAGTAATGGGTGGTCGTGACCTTGGCCAACAATTAACACGTTATGTTTCAGATCTTTTTCGAGGACAAACCAAGGTTCGGCTTGACCACCTTGTCGACCTCCAATGCCTAAACCTTGTCGCTGACCAATAGTATAATACATCAAACCATCATGGGAGCCGAGGCACTCACCATCCGGTGTCTGCATCTCACCAGGTTTGGCTGGAAGGTAACGGCTTAAAAATTGTTTGAAATGGCGTTCGCCAATAAAGCAGATTCCGGTACTGTCTTTTTTTGCATGATTGGGTAAACCCGCGTGGGTCGCAAGTTGTCTCACCTCGGGTTTGGTCAGATCACCTAAAGGGAAAAGTGTATGTGCGAGTTGTTTCTGACCCAGAGCGTATAAAAAGTAGGTTTGATCTTTGTTTTGATCATGTGCTTTGAGCAGTTGGTATTCACCATTTTTTTTACCAATGCGCGCGTAGTGGCCAGTGGCAATATAGTCCGCGCCTTGTTCTAGCGCATGGTTGAGAAATGCTTTGAATTTGACCTCTTTATTGCAAAGGATGTCTGGGTTAGGGGTTCTTCCCAGGCGGTACTCGGTTAAAAAGTGGTCGAAAACATTGTCCCAATAGGTTTTTGCGAAGTTAATTGCGTCAAGATCAATTTTGAGCAGATCACAAACAGCCATGGCATCTTTGGCATCATCGGCTACTGTGCATTGCTGTTTTGGATCATCTTCTTCCCAATTTTTCATGAACACGCAGCTCACATCATAACCTTGCTGTTTTAAAAGCAGAGCGGTTACTGAGGAATCAACGCCTCCTGAGAGGCCAGTGATAACACGAGTTTTTGAGGGGTTGACTGAGTTCATCGGCATATTTTACTGCGCGGCGCGTTTGCTTGCACTTTTTTTGTTTTTTTCCATTCGCCAGGTTGTAATCCTTCGATTGTCCAGGAGCCAATCGCGTATCGAATCAGGCGCAGAGTGGGGTGTCCTGCCGCTGCGGTCATGCGTCTTACTTGTCGATTACGCCCTTCTCTGATGATCAGCTCCAGCCAGGTGGTTGGAATATTTGCACGTTTGCGTATCGGTGGAGTGCGTGGCCAAATCGAGGGTTCATCTATAATCCGGGCTTTTGCTGGCGCAGTCAGGCCATCTTTTAAATGCAGCCCTTTTTGCAGTTGTGTGAGTGCCTTCTGGTCAGGAGCTCCTTCGACTTGCACCCAGTAGGTTTTTTCTATTTTATGGCGTGGGTCACTGATTTGGTGCTGTAGTTTGCCGTCATTGGTGAGCACGATCAGCCCTTCACTGTCTCGATCCAGCCGTCCTGCCGGATAGACATTTTTGTATGAAACAAAATCAGCCAATGTTTGGCGTTTTGAGGCATCTGTGAACTGTGTGAGCACATTAAAAGGCTTGTTGAAGAGGATGACGATTTTTTCTGACAGAGGTTGCTTATTCATGTGTTAGTATATGTTTTATGTAGCTGAATATCAAAAACAAAAGGCTACATTAATCGGGTTCTAATGCAATTCAATAAGCGGTCGGTAGGCGCAAAAATAAAAAACTTTAATTTTTTTATTTTTACAATTATCATTTATTGACAGTGGCCTCTGATTGAAATTGAAGGGGAAGCTTAAATTTGGGACAATAATACGCACAAAATATTTTGGGAGTGCAAAATGAAGAAAAAAATTACAGTTGCAGCTTTGGGGTTTATGGCTGCAAGTTCTATGGCTTACGCTGAGCCAGGGCAATGGTATTTGAGTCCGGCTATGAATTATGTGATTGCGGATAGTGCGCGTGAAACAGACGATGGTGCGGGTGTTCAGCTCGGTATTGGTCAAGAAGTGAGCAAATCATTTAACATTGAGCTTGTTGTTGAGGGTGATAAGCTCAGTCGTGAAGATGGTTCTGGTGATCATGGACAGTATGGTGCAAGCCTTGACGCACTTTACTTTTTTAATCGCGACTGGACTGTTGCACCTTATGCTTTGATCGGCGCAGGGATGTTACGCAGTGGTCTGGACGATAATCGTGAAACCAGCCCGATGGGAAGTGTGGGCGCTGGGGTGATGGGGCAAATAACCAAAGCGGGCACAGCGTTACGCTTTGAAGCACGTTACCGTCATGATGAAGATAACCGTGATCCAGTGAATAATATTGAAAAACGTTATGGGGATACGATTGTCAGTCTGGGTCTGGTGGTGCCTGTTGGCAGCGCTTCGACTGCATCAATGGATGATGATGGCGATGGTATTGGTAATGCAATGGATCAATGTCCAGGAACCTCCTCAGGTGTACAGGTTGATACGAATGGCTGTGAAGTGAAACCTGAAGCTGCAGCAGACAGTGACAATGACGGTGTTCCCGATAGTTCGGATCATTGCCCGAATACGCCAGCAGGTGTTGCCATTGATGCAATGGGATGTGCTGCTTCCAATGATTCGGATGGTGATGGTGTCGATGATGCTAAAGACCAGTGCCCTATGACTCCAAACGGTGTGAAGGTTGATAACGTAGGCTGTGAAAGTGATGCCGATGGTGATGGTGTGGCTGATAGTCAGGATCGCTGTGAAGGAACATTGGCAGGTGTAAGCGTTAATGCGACAGGTTGTGAGCCTGATACCGATGCCGATGGTATTGTGAATCGTCTGGATCAATGTCCTGATAGTGCTGCCGGTGAGAAGGTTGACTCTAAAGGCTGTAAGCTGGAAGAGAAAATTGTACTTAAAGGCGTTACATTTGCGAATGGGTCTGCTGATCTAGTTGGTGATTCAGAACGTGTTCTGAATGATGTTTCCAGCACATTATTACGTCACCCTGAGTTACATATCGAGCTTGCGGGTTACACCGATAATCGTGGTGCAATTGGCTTCAATGTACGTCTTTCACAACGTCGTGCAGAGGCTGTTCGTGATTATTTGGTTAAGCAAGGGATTCCAAAGAGTCATATGACTGCTAAAGGTTACGGCCCTGCAAACCCTGTTGCGGATAATAATACAAAATCAGGACGTGCTGAAAATCGCCGTGTTGAGATGCATGTTATTAAGTAGCAACTTGAAACTACACTAAAAGTTACATCTGTGTAGTGGATGCCCGTGTCATGTAGATGACACGGGTATTTTTTTGCTTTTTTTTAGTTTTTAATCATGTGAGGCAGCCCTGCAACGGCCAATACAACACGATCACATTGCTGGGCGAGCATTTGATGCAGCCGTCCCGCTTCATCGCAGAATTTCCGGCTGAGCTTATCCATAGGAATAATGCCCATATTCGTTTCGTTGCTGACTAGAATAATATGGCCGGGAAGTTTTGGGAATATTTCAATGAAGGCATCACGCTCTTTTTTGAATTGGTGCAGATCTTCTGAAATCAGTAAATTTGTCAGCCATAAGGTGAGGCAGTCGACTAATAAACAAGAGGTGGCTGATGCATGCTGTTCAACTGTTTTTGCTAAGGCATACGGCTCTTCAACCAATGCCCATGAAGTGGGTCTGCAGTTTTTGTGCTGTGTGATACGGTGACTCATCTCACGGTCATCACTGCCATGTAAGGTCGCCGTCGCAATGTAGGTCACGGCTAACCCCGAATCAATAGCGGCTTGCTCTGCGAGACGGCTTTTACCTGAACGAACGCCTCCTAAAATCAGCTCTTTCATGGTTGAATCCCCATCGCTTTTAAATCGACCTGCTTTTCTATTTCATCAGCGATACGGTCGATATCCTGATCACGCCGCTGATGGTAATCAAAAAATTCAGGTTGGGTCAGCCCTGCCCATTGTAAAAGTGCGTGACACGCTTTGGTGGACTCAAATAGTCCATGCAGATAAGTACCCAGAATTTGTTGGTCATTTGAAATGGCACCCTCATGGATGGTTTTATTATTACGTGAGGTAAGATGAATGGCGGGGGTGTTCAGTGCGGAACCTGTTGTGATTCCTGTATGAATTTCATAACCTATAACGGGTGTTTGATTTATATTTAATGTGCCACTGATATTGCGTAGCTGTTTCTCTTTATCTAACGTTGTGCTGATGTTTAACAAGCCTAATCCCGTGGAAGAACCAGCATCACCTTCCAGCCCCAAAGGGTCATGGATCTCTTGGCCCAGCATCTGAAAACCGCCACAAATTCCGATGACCCTTCCACCGTAACGCAAGTGCTTGAGAATGGTCTGATCCCAGTGATGTTTTCGCAACCAATCCAGGTCGGAGCGAACTGATTTTGAACCTGGCAAAATAATCAGGTCAGCATCGGGAATGGTCTCATAGGATTTGATGTATCGCAGCTCGATTTGTGGGTGTAATTTCAAGGGGTCAAAATCAGTATGGTTGCTTAATCGTGGCAGGGCAGGAATAATAATTTTGAACGGGGTTTTTTTATTGGTCGTTGTATTGTTTCGTCCCAGGCTGTCCTCAGCCTCCAGATGAAGGTCATGAAGATAAGGTAAGACACCGAGAATGGGCTTCTCTATTTTTTTTGTCAGCCAATCCAGCCCGGGTTGTAATAATGAAATATCCCCTCGAAAACGGTTGATTATAAAACCAATCACTCGATTTTGTTCACTTTTGCTTAACAGCTCCAGTGTTCCAACGATGTGAGAAAATACACCGCCTCGGTCAATATCTGCAATAATAATTACAGGGCAATCGGCAGCTTCTGCAAACCCCATATTGGCAATATCATTTTCACGCAGATTAATTTCAGCAGGGCTGCCCGCACCTTCTACAATGATAAAATCATAGTTTTCTGCCAATCGGGCATGTGATTCTAATACTGCTTTTTTAGCTGTGCTTTTATATTCATGATAGCTGCGGGCATTCATCGTACCGATGGCTTTACCGTGAATGATGACTTGTGCGCCGTTGTCGGTATTGGGCTTGAGCAAGACGGGGTTCATGTCAGTGTGAGGTTCAATGCCCGCAGCTTGTGCTTGCACGGCTTGGGCGCGACCAATTTCACCACCATCAATTGTAACTGCACTATTTAGCGCCATGTTTTGTGGTTTAAATGGAGTGACCCGAATACCACGCCGTTTCAGCAGGCGGCAAAGACCCGTCACGAATGCACTTTTTCCTGCATCTGAAGTCGTGCCTTGAATCATTAGGGTGTGAGCAGTCATGATGATGGGAGCTCAGGGACTATCTGAGATAAGGCGATATCAAGGCGCTGCCAGCTGTGCTCATCACGTGGTAATCCGAAGCGAATGCTGTGGGGGTCGTTGAACAGACGAGTTAAAATAGCTTGCTGAGCCAAGCGCTCATGAATCATTGATGCATGAATGCTGCGCCGCCACTGAAAAAGTGTTGTGCCTCCTGTGGGGGTTAAACCATGTCTGGATAATAGTTTTTGCAGACGCTGACCATTTTGAATTAAATGCAGGCGCATCATTTTTTGCCATGTTTGATCTTGAAGGGCTTGCGATGCAATAAAGCGTGCGGGGCCGGAAATCGTCCAGGGGCCGAGTCTGTTTTTGAGGGCTTCGAGTAATTTGTGCTGCGCGAGAACAAACCCTACCCGTGCACCTGCCAACCCAAAAAACTTGCCCAGTGAGCGTAATATGACAACTCCTTTTTGATGGGCGAGTGGTGCAAGGCTGAGCTCTGGCGTGCTATCAATAAAGGCTTCGTCAATAATCAGCCAGCCACCACGAGCGGATAGCTTTTTGTGGAAATTCAGCAATGTTTCAGGGCTGAATCGTTGACCGGTGGGGTTGTTGGGGTTTACAAGCAACAGTACATCAAAATCATTTGTATTCATGGCAGTTTCAACATCTTCAAATGCCAATGGAACCAGCTCATGTTGTGCATTTTCCCAAGCGTGAGCGTGTTCAGCGTACGCAGGAGATAATATAGCGACCTGGCTTTTTTTTCGTAATAACGGCAGGGTTTGAATCGCAGCTTGCGAGCCTGCAACCGGTAGAATATTTGATACACCATAATAGCTTTTTGCAGCTTGTATCAGCTCATCTTCATCTTCGGGGAGTCGCCTCCACGCTTCGGCTGGAATCATCGGTACGAGCCATCCATCGGGATTGATTCCTGTTGAAAGGTCGAGCCAGTTTTCTAGCGGAATATTGTATTGGCGAGCTGCGTGGCGTAACTTTCCACCGTGTTCAAGCACCGATGTTTCTCCAAAAATGCAGAGAGATTACAGTAAAAACAGGGCACTGAAAATAGCGACACCAATCCAGAGCCAAGTCCCATTTTTGACTAATTTTACGGCGCGAGGGATATCATCCGCTTCGGCGGGTTGGCCTTCCCCTAAAATAGTCTGTTCTTTCAATGTGCCATGATAAACCGCAGCACCGCCCAATTTAATATTCAGAGCGCCCGCACCTGCGGCCATCACAGGCCCAGCGTTTGGGCTTTTCCAGCGGTGGCCTTGAGTGCGCCAACAGCGTATGGCTGTTTCGAAGTGACCTAAAAGTGCATAAGTGAGTGCGGTGAGTCGGGCAGGAATATAGTTGAGCAGATCATCAAGTCGTGCAGCGGCCCAGCCAAAGTGAAAATACCGTTCTGTTTTATAGCCCCACATCGCATCCAGTGTATTGGTTAAACGATAAAGCACCACGCCAGGTGCGCCTGCAACAATAAACCAGAACAGTGCGCCAAATACTGCATCATTGCCATTCTCTAATACGGACTCTATTGTCGCCCGAGCGGTATCATTTTCATTCATAGATTCAGTATCACGGCTGACCAGGTTGCTCACACTTATTCTGGCTGATTTTAAATCACCCTCTTTTAATGCGTCATACACTCTCATCGCATGCTCTGCCAAACTGTGCGCACCTATTGCAAGGTAGAGCACGGTGACTTCAAATAGAAAGCCAATGAGGGGAATGTCAGCAATGATGTAGGTGATAAATATCAGTGGTACGAGTAATAGCAAGGTGGCAATGACACCGCGCATTCGGCTGGATTGGTAGAGGGTTTTTTCTGCAAAATTGACGAAACGACCAAAACCAACGAGTGGGTGTTTGTGCCTTGGCTCACCTAAAGTGGAGTCAAGGAAAATAGCGAATAATAAGGTCAGTGTGGTGTACATTATGTATTCGTTGAGCCTTGATGAAAAACAAGATCAGAGATAGGCTTATCGTTGATTAAGTGACCGGTGATGATTCGGTCCATGTTGTGATCATTCACATTGTAATACCACACACCGTCTGGTTGCACACAAATCAATGGCCCTGTGCCTTTGCAAGCACCAAAGCAGGTGGCGCGTGAGCGTTTCACGCGTAGATCGCCTTCATCTAATCCTGCCAATTCAAACTTTTCTTTTAATGAATCATACAGCTTTTGTCCATCTTCATTTTGTGTGCAACGTGGCCCAACGCACACGGATAAGTGGTGGCGGTAGTGCATCATTTTTGGTTTTATAATTGATTTTTGAGTCATTGTTATTGGGTCTGAATTCAGGGTTAGTTAATTATTATGGAGAGCAAAATAGTGGTAGTTAACACAGTTCATTATCACTCAAAACCTCAAGAAATGCATTGCCATAGCGCTCCAGTTTTACGGTGCCTACTCCTGAAACATGGCTGAGCTGCTCTAGTGTTTGAGGTAGGTGGTCAACCATTTCAATCAACGTAGTATCTGGAAAAATGATATAGGGTGGAACGTTTTGATCTTCTGCAATCTCTCGGCGGCGTTTGCGCAGCGCATGCCATAACGCTTCTTGTTTCTCCGTGCTGAAAGTTACTTGTTTACGACGGCTGGGACGATTTTTTTCTGGAGTTTTGTCCTGGCGTAAAAGCAGTTTTTGCTGACCTTTAAGAATAGGACGGCACTCTTCGGTGAGGCGAAACGTGCCATATTCAATATCAACATCCAATAGCCCTTTGGCGACTAATTGCCTGAGAATGGAGCGCCACTGATTGGCATTGAGCTCATCACCGATGCCATAGGTGGGCAATTTATGGTGGCCTAATTGCTGAATTCGGGTGTTTTCTTTGCCCAGTAAAATTTCAATAATATAACCTGCACCAAAGCGTTGGCCTGTGCGATAAATACACGAAAGCAGCTTTTGTACAGCGACAGAGGCATCCCAGGTCTCTACCGGTTCGAGGCAGTTATCACAGTTACCACACGGTTTATCAAGCGGATCATCAAAGTAATTAAGCAAGGTTTGGCGGCGACACGATGTGATCTCACAAAGTCCCAGCATGGTATCAAGTTTATAGCGCTCAATACGTTTCTGGCTTTCACTCGCCTCGGATGAGTCCAGCATTTGGCGCAACGTGACGACGTTCTGCAAGCCATACGACATCCAGGCATTAGCGGGCCGACCATCGCGCCCTGCACGTCCCGTCTCTTGATAATAAGCTTCAATACTTTTGGGTAGATCAAGGTGAGCTACAAAGCGTACATCGGGTTTGTCGATTCCCATGCCAAAAGCAATGGTTGCGACGATGATAATGCTCTCCTCATTAAGGAAGCGGGTTTGGTTTTGCTCGCGTACAGTGCCAGGTAGCTTGGCGTGATAAGGCAGGGCATTAAAGCCTTTGTTGCTGAGCCAGTCAGCAATCGTTTCTACTTTTTTACGTGACAGGCAATAAACGATGCCAGAATCACCTTTATGCTCACGCTGTAGAAATTTTAATAGTTGATCGCGCTGATTCTGGTATTGATTAATACGGTAGGTAATATTGGGGCGATCAAAGCCACTAATAAAAATTTGTGCTTGTTCCAGCCCCAGTTGAGTGATGATTTCACTACGCGTGGCTTGGTCGGCGGTGGCCGTCAAGGCAATGCGTGGTATCTTGGGAAAGCGTTCATGCAGAATGGTGAGCTGATGGTATTCGGGTCTGAAATCATGCCCCCATTGTGAAACACAATGAGCTTCATCAATCGCGAATAGTGCGATATCGAGACGAGATAGCATGTTCAGCATACGCGGGTTCATTAATCGTTCTGGCGCAATGTAGAGCAGATCCAATTCACGATTGAACAGTTGTTGCTCAATCTGTTGTGCTTTTTGAAAGTCTAAACTGGAATTTAGGAATGCAGCACGTACGCCAACCTGTTGCAGTGCATGAACCTGATTTTGCATCAATGCAATGAGAGGCGATATTACGATGCCAACACCCTTTCTGGCAATGGCCGGAATTTGATAACAAAGCGATTTTCCACCGCCTGTTGGCATGAGTACCATGGCATCACCGCCATCAATCAGTTGATTAATGATGGCTTCCTGTGAATCACGAAATTGTTCGTAACCAAAGGTCTGGTGCAGAATTTCCTGGGCAGGTCTACTCACTGTCGGCGATGATCCAGTGCTGGGAAATTACGGCGGGTGCTGACCAAGATATACATACAGCACGCAATATACGAAAATTACATATAAATATCTACAGTAAACTTGCTTAACCTAAAGTCACTTAATCTGATGGGTTGGCTTCTGGCTCCCCAAGTGCCCATTTCCTTTTCAAACACGCCACTGCATTGAGTGCCACATTTTTTACAAGCGCCGTTATGTCCTATGTTCCAGTCACTTAAAACATACCAGTCACGGCCAATGAGCCGTTCTCCACACTCATGGCAATAAGTGCTTTCCCCTTTTTTGTCGTGAACATTGCCGGTGTAAACATAGCGAACCCCATTTTTCAGTGCGATTTCTCGTGCTTGTATGAGTGATTCCATAGTGGTCGAGGGATAATTCTGCATTTTCCAGTCGGGATGAAATGCGGTGAAATGCATAGGCACGTCAGGCCCGAGTTTTTCAGCCACCCATTGTGTCATTTTTTCGACCTCCTGAGCAGAGTCATTTTCGCCAGGAATCAATAAAGTGGTGAGCTCCAGCCACACATCTGTTTCATGTTTTACATACAGCAGCGTATCAAGAATATTACTGAGGTGTGAGCCGGTTAATTTGTGGTAGAAGCGCTCGGTAAATGCCTTAAGGTCAATGTTGGCCGCATCCATATGAGCAAAAAACTCTTTGCGGGGTTCATCACAAATATAGCCCGCAGTGACAGCGACTGATTTGATATTTCTCTCTTTGCAGGCGATGGCGGTATCGACTGCGTATTCTAAAAATATAACGGGGTCATTGTAGGTGTAGGCAACACTGCGGCAACCTGTTTGTTCGGCGACTTGAGCAATGAGCTCAGGGGAAGCCTGATCCGCCAAGGTATCCATTTCACGAGACTTGCTCATGTCCCAATTTTGACAATATTTACAGGCCAGATTACAACCTGCCGTGCCAAATGAGAGAACGGGTGTGCCAGGCAGGAAATGGTTGAGCGGTTTTTTTTCGATCGGATCAATGCAGTAACCGCTGGAGCGACCATAAGTCGTACTTACAATTTGCTCACCATAATTTGCACGAACAAAACACAAACCTTGCTGGCCTTCATGCAACTTGCAGTCGCGTGGACACAAATCACACTGAACTCGTCCGTCATCCAGTTTATGCCAATATTTCGTTGTTTTGTATTCAGAATTTGCCATGCGCCTGCTCCGATAACATTGGATAATGACCGTATCGACCTTATACTTAAATATATAGTGCTTAATAGAGGTGATTGCAATGACAGCTATAAGAGAACCTGCGGTTGCTGGGGTTTTTTACCCTGAGGATGCGGAGCTGCTACAACATTCACTGAGTGAAATGTTAAACAAAGCCGCTGTGAGTGACATTAAACCAAGAGCAATTATTGCCCCTCATGCAGGTTATATCTATTCCGGTGAGGTGGCCGCAAGTGCTTACAAACTTTTAGAGCCGATGAAAGGTAAAATTCGTCGCGTTGTGTTGCTGGGGCCTGCACATCGTGTGGCTGTGTCGGGCTGTGCTTTGAGCGGTGCGGAATACTTTCGAACCCCGTTGGGTGATATTCCGATTGATGCCGAGACGGTGAAAAATCTCTTGCAGCAACCCTATGTTCAATTGAGTGATCTCGCCCATCAGGAAGAGCACAGTCTGGAAGTCCAGCTGCCTTTTTTACAAATGGTACTGAATGAATTTTGTCTAGTGCCTATTGTTGTGGGTCAGATGGAAGCCAGTGATGTGATGGAGGTGCTGGAACTTTTTTGGGATGATCCGGCAACACTTTTTGTGATCAGCTCTGATTTAAGCCATTTTCATGACTATCTTTCTGCACAAATAATTGATCGGCAGACCACTTCAGCCATAGAGCAACTGCAACTTGATCACATTTCGGGTGAAATGGCGTGTGGTGCTTATCCGGTAAATGGCTTGCTGAAATTGGCTAAAAAACATCACTTACAATGTCAAACGCTTGATTTGAGAAATTCAGGGGATACCGCCGGAGATAAAAGCCGAGTCGTGGGGTATGGTGCTTATGCTTTCTACTGATCTTCCTTATAGCGAAAAAGAGCAGGTGCAGCTTTTATCCATCGCTGCGAAATCAATTCAGTCTGGCCTGCAAAGCGGCAAGCCATTACATGTTGAGTTAAATGATTATCCGTCATCATTGATGCATATTGCTGCAACATTTGTGACTTTAGAGGTGAATGAAAAATTGCGAGGCTGCATGGGTCGATTAAGTGCAGGCCGCCCACTGGTTGAGGATGTTGCACAAAATGCTTTTGCTGCGGCATTTAGAGACCCACGTTTTCCAACTCTTTCTGAGAGTGAGTATCCGCATCTCGATATTCATATCTCTATTTTGTCAAAACCAGAACTGATTTTGTTTGAAAGTGAAGAGGATCTACTGGAAAAAATTCGCCCCAATATTGATGGTTTGATATTATCTGAAGCTTATCATCGGGGTACGTTTTTACCCAGTGTTTGGGAAAGCTTGCCGGATAAAGTCAGCTTTTTAAAACACCTTAAACAGAAAGCAGGTTTGCCCGAAGATTATTGGTCAGACACCATCAAAGTTGAGCGCTATACGACTTTTTCGTTTGGGGCGGAAGTTTGATCGGTTGTCGTGTAGCCAGGAAAATAAAAAATTATTTTTAAAAAAGGAAATTAATAAATGAACAAAAATATTCTAACGAACCTGATTGCAGCCACAGTTCTTGCGCTGGGCTGGGGCTTGCAGTGCGATTTGATTATGATGGTCGGCCTGTTTGCTTTGTCGGGTGCGTTAACCAACTGGCTGGCGGTTCACATGTTGTTTGAAAAAGTCCCTGGGTTGGTGGGGTCTGGAGTGATTCCTGCACGTTTTGAAGCCTTTAAAACTGCAATCAAAACGCTGATGATGGAGCAGTTTTTTACCGAGGAAAATATTGATAGGTTTGTTTCAGGTGGTGCGACTCACTCGACACTGAAAATTGGCCCCGTGATTGAGAAGGTCGACCTCTCCCCATCCTTTGATCGCTTAGTTGAAGTGATCATGAACTCGTCATTCGGTAGTATGCTTGGCATGTTAGGTGGCGTAGAGGCTTTGACACCTCTGAAAGAACCCTTTATTGCCAGTATGAAAGAGTCGATCATCGAACTATCCGAAAAAGAGTCATTTAAGCAACTACTGCAAGAGGAGATTGATCAACCCGAAGTGATGGCCGATATTCGCGCTAAAGTTGCCGAGATTATTGACGCACGTCTGGAAGAACTTACACCACAACTGGTCAAAGAGATGGTTCAACAGATGATTAAAGAGCACCTCGGTTGGCTGGTGGTTTGGGGCGGAGTGTTTGGTGGGCTGATCGGCCTGTTATCAGCTGCGATTGTTTTGTAGACATGGTGAATAAAATCATTGATCAACTTGGTCCGGCTTGGAAAGCATATTTTGAACGTGAATTCTCACAAGAGTACATGCTTAAGTTACGAGAGTTTTTGCAGTCTGAAATGAAAGGCGGGGCGGTGATTTATCCGCCAAACGATCAATGGTTTAACGCCTTTTTATACACGCCCTTTGATGATGTTAAGGTCGTGATTGTCGGGCAAGATCCCTATCATGGCGAAGGGCAGGCTCACGGCTTAAGTTTTAGTGTGCCTGACGGCATCAAAATCCCCCCTTCTCTGCGTAATATCTACAAAGAGCTTCATCGTGATTTGGGTATGGTTATACCAACATCAGGCAATTTAGAAGCTTGGGCGAAGCAAGGTGTGTTGTTATTAAATGCCTCTTTAACGGTACGCGCCTCGCAGGCCAACAGTCATAGCAAGCAAGGTTGGTTAAAATTTACCAATGCTTGTATTCAGCATATTAATGAGCATAAACAAGGAGTGGTGTTTTTAGCGTGGGGGCGCTTTGCTCATAATGTCTGCTCAGTGGTGGACAGATCAAAACATTGTGTCATTAAAACCTCTCATCCAAGCCCATTGGGAGCCATGAAAACAGGCAAGAATTTTGTCGCCTTCATGGGCTCGGGTTGTTTTTCACAGGCTAATGAGTATTTAGAGAAGCAAGGAAAATTACCTATTCATTGGTTGCTTAAGCGGTGTTCTATTTAGCTGTATAAAATTACTCAATAATACCCAGATAACAACCAATAAAAATTACAGCGCCAACTTTTTGATTATGCTCACACCCTAACCCCCAAATAGAAACCTCATATCAGGGTTCGTGCAGATACCTATGTTCCTGATAGATCATAAGCTATTAGCAATCAGGGTGCTGGTTTTTTGGAAGATATAGGAGTAATCATATCGATGTTACCGGTAAGCGCCGACTGCTGTGTGTAGTATTTATAATACCGTCCGATCTTTATACCCACCCATAACCACAACAATGAAAGTAAAATATTGATTACCGCAAAGGCACCAAGCTCTAACTTGAACAGAGCGGTACCTGTAAAAACGACCCCAGCCTGTATCAGATCACCAAGCCGCCAGAAGAAGGTATCAATCGTGGTTTTTCCCAAGTATTTTGAGTCAGTACACACTGGAAGAAAGAGTGCGTGGCGACTGGTTGAAGTTATCGAGTAATCGGTACTGTTTTCGATAATTTTGATTATACGCACCACTGCAAAAATCGGGAAAAATGCAATCAGTGTATAGCCTATGGTTGTAATTAAGGGCAGTAATACTATTGCTCCCGACACACCAATCAAGCGATAAATTCTTGAAACAATAAAAAACTGTAATAGCAAACTGGCTAGATTTACCCAGAAAAAAAAGTCCGAATAAAATTCGCCAATCAAAATGCCTCGTTCCTCACTGGAAGTGATATCAGAAAAATGATCAACAACCATGCTTGCCAAAATATATTCGCCAATTGAATTAACACAATTAAGCAATACAACGAATATGGCCAGAATACGCAGATAAGGTAATTTCATCACCAAGTGCAAACCGCCCAGCATGGCATTCCAATCAACTGCCTTTTCGGCTCGAGTGGCAACAGCTTGATTTGGAATATTGATGCGTACTGCCAGACTACTGAGTAAAAGAATAGCCGCAGCCAGTAACAACAAAGTGTATGGGCCAAAATAAGCAAACAGCTCTGAGGCAAAACTGGAGCCTAGCACCGCCCCTAAAGAACCACCAAACCCGATAATTGCAAACAACCTTTTACCTGATTTAGGCTGATGAAGGTCTGTCACCAATGCCCAGAATTGGGCAACTTGTGTGACACTGAAAATACCCAGCCAGATAAAAAACGGCACACTGATCGCAAAGCCATTAACCCCAGCCAACCAGAAACCCATCAGTGTCACCACAAAAAAAATCGTGATTCTGTCGTAGAGCTTTCCACCCGTGACACGTTTATATAACATGCTATATAACGGAATAACAATGAAAAGCACCAGCGCCTGCAAAGCCACCGAATAACTGCGTAGCTCTGCACTACCATCAGTGAGGATAAAAGATTCACGGGCTGGTTTAAGCAGGTAATAAGCAAAAAGAATGAGGAAAATACGAAATGCCAGTCTGAGTGTTAACCCGATTTCATCGTTGTGTATCGTTGCTGACAGTGACATAACACGGCCAGCCACCACCTTTATAATATCCTTCATTTATTTTCCGAACAGGCAACAAAATGCAACATTTGCAAAGGGTGGATTGTCATGTTGTTGACACTGATCACATTGGATAATGGATTAACATGCATCGTGAGCATGTACCAATTTTGACCATCCAGCACCCAAAGTTTAAGGTTTTGTTCAGTACCACCGCTTCCCAATTCCTGTCGTTTTGAATCTTCCTGTAAATAATCCAATTGCAAATCTATGACCCGTGATTTGAACGGTGTCCGTAATGTTACAAACCAGTTGCGCTGGATACAGGCGGAGGAATCATAGCCAGGTGGAATAATGGTGGGTGTGTGCTTTATTTCAGATTCAACGCTAAATTTAGCCATCCCGTTACTATCTTTCAGTTTTATCGCAGCCAGCAGGTATCCATAAGCTGGTGCTGCAATTGTCGAATATTGTCCATTATTGGGGACTTCCTGGCTGGCAAATAAACTGATGCTCAACGGTGGACGTGGTGGTGCATCGGCCGGATTCCAGATGGCAAGTTCTGAGTTCCAAGGCACGGAACCCATAAAAATTTCACGCAAATAAGCATGTCGTCGCTGCACGTAATGCCAAAGGCTTTCTGTTTCTTGCGAAAAATCAATCACACTGCCTTTGAGATAAGGGTCATCAATGCGCTCAGGTTGCAATTTGACGGCAGTATTATTGATGCGTTCATGCATGGCTTGAGGGCTAAACCAAGCAAATGTCGCTTCTGGCCCATGCCGTTCTTCACCAAGCAAATGAAGCATTCGCTCAGTAAAAAGTTTATTAAGCACGGGGTTGCGTAATGTTTTTTCTTTTAATGGGTTCGGTGCACCCAGCTCAGGGGGGTAAAAATACTGAAAGTTATCATTCAGAATATCTTTGGGAAACGGCAGATAAGCATCCCAATTGCGTCCGAAAGACAGGTCATAATCCCAGGGAATCACCACCCATTTTCCGCTAACAGTTGACTGATAAAGAAAATAATTTTTGTTATAAGTATCACCATTACTGGTAAGCACATTGAGTGCTAGCCAGTTGATGACAGAATCAATATCAAAATGTGTTTCGAGGAACTCATGAAATTCTGCAATCGGTGTTTGAGAAATTTTTTCTGAAAGCACCTGCAAAGGAGAGAAGTCCGAGTCCCGTGGCGAAAGTTTGAGCCAACAGTCTTTCAGAGATCTTTTTTTATGTAATAGGAAATCACCACAAAACTTTGAATCGGAGGGATGGAAAAACTGCCCGTCGGCACCCAATTTATAGCGTTCCATAACCCCAGTATCAATCCATTCGGTATGCATAAACAACCCCTTGTAGCGATCATTGATATAGACACGCACATATTGAAGCTTGGGGCCTGGCATACCCAATGCATGGGCCAGCTGCCAGACAAGCCCTTCCCGTTGCATTGAGCCATCGGTTGCCATGGCATCAAGGGATATTTTTCGTTGACCTTGCCACTGCTGTTCGCCATCGAGTTTTATTAAAATATTTTTTTTGGGAAACCGGCGGGTAAAACTGCCTGACACCTTGGCTCGCCCTTTCAATAGTTTCCCATCATTATCCTTGATGCTAACTGAAAATGAGGAAGTGTCGTGCGGGTCTTTGCGAAAAAGAACCTCTGCATCAACAGGCCGCATTTTTAAGTGTATGGTGCCAATATTAATTGGCGATAAATTCGTTTGTTCTTCAACGTTTTTAGTTCGATTTTCTTCTGCTATAACCCCTTCTTCACCGGCATGAATTGTGGCACTCAAAAAAAACAGCACAAATACTCTAGATAACATAAGAATCCAGATGTTTCGGCAAATAAAATTCATCGGTAATGTCATAGGTTTCATCGGCTCCAGTCATGACTGATATTGACACCAATAGTCAGGTTGTTAGTTACATTTCTACCCCAAAGAACATGGCCGACACTTGTTTGATAGGACCAACGTGCATTGATACGACTAGACCATGAGATTGCGGCTCTTACCTTATCGAAATCCGTCAAGCGAGTACGGTTTTCGAACTTTGTTTTTTCAGGCGATTCATTTTGGAAGGAAAAATCACCGCTGATACGCAAACCAATCTTGCCGACTGTTGTAATCTGTCGCTGTACCGATAAATAACTGAGGAATTGATCAGCGGGCGGCCCTTGCCAAAGGCGAATTGAGGTTCCACCCTGCCAAGACAAAGGGCTGGGAACCCCTCTATTCTTACTCCTGAATAACCAGGCGACACCACCCTCGATACCAAAGCGGCCATTACCCAGACGCGATGAATTATCCCGCTCATACCCTGTTGGGATGATCATCGTGATTTCCCAGCTTTTGCCATTGGTATATTTATCCAGCCGCCCACGAATACCCAGCGTTAGATCACCAACGCCAGTCAGGTTATCATCGCCACAGTTAGCGGAAGCTACGCTTAATCCTGCAATTAGAGTATGATAATAGCTATACCCGTATTCGAATTTGTGATGCATATACAAATCACTGTTCCGACAACCGGCTTTTTTTAAGTCGCTATTGTCATCCCAACGTTGATCTCCTGTTGAATAGCTGATACCAGCCCAGTAATACTTTTCTGTTTCAGAGCGCATCCAGGGACTAGCTGCCTGTACGATACTTGCACAGATCAGCGTCACCACGCCGAATAAGCTCTGTTTAAAAAACCTTCGATGAACTAATTTTTGCATAAATTCGGCTCTTGATTTGGAATCAGCGCACTACACTGCCAGGCTGCCTTAATAATCAGTTGTGTTGGTTTGTTTTGTACTGTATAACCCGAATCGTCTTCGCCCCCGGCTTGTGGTGAACTTCTCCATTTCCATACCCAGACCCCTTCAATCCATGATCTATCAACAGACTCCAGCCACTCTTTCATGATGGCAGCTTGCATTTGACTGTTTGCCCGTGGCTTTTCATCACGTAATTTCCGCCAGTCCCAAGGGTATTGCTCCCATCCTTCAGCGGATGGCGTACCTATTTCAAGTATCCAAGCCGCTTTGCCACCCTGCTTTTTGATTGTTTCCCCAAGCTCATCAATATGCTGATCAATGACCGCACGCACCTCTCCAGCACTGGCTTTTTTCGGGAATGCTGGGTACAACGTAACACCGATGCTATCCAGTAAATTCCAATATGGGAACTCGGCAACACCATCTATGCCATGAGCAGCATAAGTGATATGTCTACTAAAGTGGCGGCGTACAGTCTGAATAGCATCTGGCCAATATTGGCTCTTTCTCAAGCGTTTCATTTCAGTACCAATCACAAAAGCATCAGCCTTATTCGTCTCAGCTATCTTGGCATAGTGAATTAAATGTTCAATATAGCGTTTGAACCATGCTTGCTCGTCCGAATTTGTCTTCAACTTAATTCGTCCAGCCCAAGAGCCGTTGACTAACAACTGTGGTTTGACCACAACATGCAATTTCTGGCGCTTTGCTTCACGTATTCCCGCTATCAATTGTTCATCAGATACATTTTCGGCCAAAAACAGGCTCGTTGTTTGCACACTCTCCTGCTTCATAAAAGGGACAAAGACGACAGAGTTAGCACCAGTTTGTTGAAGTTTTTGAAGCGACTGGCAGAACTGTGGGGAATTCAGTGCAGTCTGGCTGTCCTGCAAGACAGTAAATCCTCGAAGGATAGGTGACGAACAGCTTGAGCTTGCATCGACGCTTTGAGTGATTAACAGCAGCGCACATACCCATAACAGCGGTAGACTATGCAATTTATCGGTCAGTGACATGCTTGAATACCCGCCAACCCTGATTATCATAAACCTGCTGGTAGTTTTTCATGCCCGAGGCATATAAGTCAGGAAAATGTTTATTGATGCGATCCCAACCACCTTGGCCCACACGAGGGTCTGGCACTACAATATAGGTTATATCAGGCACCTGCCTGCGAACTTGTAACTTGAATAAGTCTGACCTAGGCAATGCTATATTTTCGGCATCGCCACGAGCAGCAATAACACGATAGGCTGTAAAATCATCGATAAGCGTCTCACCACGATGACGGGATAAGAACTGTCCCAGCGCTATATCTGCCGCATGTGTATTATCCAGGCTAGCAAAAAGCGCCTTTCGCCAGTCATGTACGGCAGGGTCTGACATCTGTAGAAAATTGTACCAACCTGACACACCACCTGCGACGAGCAGGAGCACAACAGCCGAAAACTTCCAGCCTTTCCGAATTTGGATAATGCTCAACTGCACCATAATACCAACTATAACCAGTGCCAACATATCAATGGGACGTTCAAGGTAGAATTTGCTGGTCGCAAAAGTAATGGCAATCAGCGGAACCAATATCAGTGTCAAACTTATCTTTAAATGATTTTTGCGTTTTGCGACTAGTCCCAACAGCAGAAAAACAACGGGAAAATAAACCAGCAACAGCATAAAAGCAGCACCTAGTGATGCAAACCATTGACCACCATACCGAATCAGCCAAGGTGAATCAGCGGCATGCTGCCAGGCTCCGAGAAATGTAGAGCCTGGTTGATAGATAAAGTTGCTTACTCTTCCTTCAAAGATCCAGCCAAGATAACCCCATGTAATGACAGCTACACCCAGCGGAATCGCAATAACAATATACATACTTAAGGGCGCTTCCCGAAAAATGCGCTGTGGTGCGATTACTGCAAAAAAAGGAAACAAGGCGATAAATATAAACAACGCCATTGCATCAACAAAAAACAACAAGCCCAACGACAAACCCAGCATAATAAAAGAACGTAGATCTGCCTGAAAATTCATTCGTAAACAAGCTTGGCATACAAAATAAAAGACTAAAAGAGTGAGTGCAATATGTCCGCCAGTGGTCGCTGCCCACAAAAGAGGAACCTGTAACAATATCAGCATAAGCAACAGGGTACGTTGCCATAATACAAGTTCTGTATGGCGTAATTGGTGATTCCAGATCGTCAGTAACAATGCAATTAACAGGCTGGACAACAGGTAAGGCACGATCCCCAGTGAATTTTCCAACAACCAAGCAAAAGGCATCAATAAATACAAAGGCAAATGAGGTGTATTCAATCCAAGGTGTTCAAGACGGAACTCATCTGCATCTAAAACACCGATAACTTTTACCCAGTCCCGTAATGCCACTTCACTATTGAAATTGTTCCCTGTCAGCCAGGCACAGAGAACGACTAACAAAACTCCAAGCAGCAGCAACCAAACAAAATCAGCTGTCTGTCTACTTACCATTATGTATCGGCCTGGTTATTTTTTTTACGCGGATCAGCATGCAAAAAGCTAGTCAAGCCATGAGTGGTTTTTTCCCAGTAGAAAGGTTTATGGATGAGCTGCCAAAGTGCTTTATAGGCAGCAATCGACATCATCAACCAATAAACCGGGACTGTCAGCGCCCAAGGTATGAGGTGGTACAAATGACGTTTAAATACACACAGTGTTGACAGGTAAATCAATAGCCCATTACCCAGCAACAAGCTGAATAGGCTGGCATACAGCACAATGGATGGAAAGATGGCATCCATTGCATTGGTTTGAGTATACAGCCAGGTAAAGTACGTTACATAGAGAACAGGTGCCAACAAACAACTGAGAACAGCGCCACCGATAAAAAACTGGAAGCCCCAGAAGCCAACATGCCCCAGTGATTTATACAAACGTATGGGGTGACGCATATGCACAAGGTAGGTTTGCATATAACCTTTAATCCAGCGTGAACGTTGCCGTATCCAGTTACCAAACTGATTCGTAGCTTCTTCATAAGTTGTCGAGTTAACCACACCTACATGGTAATTTAGCTGTGTCAGACGAACACCCAAGTCGGCATCTTCAGTAACATTATAAGGATCCCATGCGTTAACACTTTTCAGAATATCAAGTTTGAAGTGATTTGAGGTGCCGCCCAGAGGTATCGGTATTTTCAGTGCTTCAAGTGCGGGTAAATAAAAATCAAACCAGAGGGAATACTCCAGTGTAAACATACGTGTAAGCCAATTTTCATTGGCATTAAAATAATTAAGACGTGCCTGAATTACAGCAGTATTTTTCGGTGCCTTACGAAAAGCGATAACCGCTTTTTTTAACTGATCACGCTCAGGCTTGTCCTCGGCATCATAAATCGTGACCAACTCGCCGCGCGCAAAGCTCAACGCATAGTTACAGGCCTTCGGCTTGGTTTTCGGCAACGAAACCGGAACACGAATAATTTCGAAAATACTTTCCAGATTAAGTTTCTTAGCTGCAGCAATCGTTTCCTCATCATCGTCTTCAAGTATCAGTTTGATATCTAACTTTGAAAGTGGATAGTCAATATTTCTCAATGATTCGGTAATAATGGGCAACACACTTGGTTCCTTGTACATAGGAACAAGAACCGTATAAAAAGGCAAGTCACGGTCATCAAGCGCACGGACTTCTTCGTCAGTAACCTTAACATCAATTTTTGTATGACTGCCGACCCAGGCAAACAACATGCGCAAACCAAAATTCAACAGCATAAAAACACTAATGAACAGGTTAATCAGAATCAGAGTAGTAATCGGCCAAAGTGCGGCAGATACAATAATCACGGATAATACACCATACATCCAAAGCAACTGTGCACGGGTAAATACTTCGCTGGCTGAATTCACTGGTTGTTGCCGAGCGAGTTCATTCACCGCCCGGTCACTAAAATGATTGTCCGCCTCGTTTTGCGCCGACCATATAATGTCAAATTTGGACGTTATGACATAATCATACAAACCATCGCTATGCTCATCCATATACTCAAACACCGCTGGTGTCGGGTCTGCCACGGCAAACAAGGTACGCCCATCCGTTTTACGTAAAGGCAGCAGAAGTAATCCCGTATAACGAGTTAGCTCTTCATTTTTCCACAAACTTTTATCTGGACGTTCTTTAAAAAGATCAACAAATGGTTTTCGATACTGAATAGCCAGCGTGAAATAAAAATCCTGAGCACGTACCCAGCCCTTGGATAGCAAGATATCGCCTAGGCGTGTACCCCATTTTCCTTGTAGTTCAAGTGCTGTATCCAGCTGCTTCTGCTGAAGTAGCCCACGATCAACCAGCAACGCCCCAATAAGAGTGACATCACCTACTGCATTTTTCTTAAAAACTGTGGAGTCATCCATTAACTTTATCGCCTCACCAACACTGCTAGGTATTATTCTGATGTTGACGGCGGCGTCTGAATAAATAAACAATACCCAATGTCAAAATCAGCCATACAAAAACCATTATCCAGAAACGGTATTCACTGACGGTTACCAGCCAGTTGCGAGCTGTCGGGTAATGCACCCTGGCCAGAGTGGGCTCTGTGCTATTCAGGCTGAACAGCAAACCACTCCGATCTGCAAAAGCAACATCATCTTCGTTAAGAAACAACCTGCGCACATCCGGATAAGGGTTATTGTCACCGGAACGTAACCACAAACCGTGTTGGCCATTACTGGTAACAAGCTGCGCAATTGCAATGCCTGACAACTTATCTACCTGCAATAATGATTCGTTCTTTCTGTCCCGAATATCAATAACACCTTGATCAAACCTCACTGGCGCGTTCAATTCTGAAAGCACAACATCACCCAAGGCAATAAATGGACGCGCGGGGGTAAGAATACTGCCAGGCTGAACGAAAGTGGCCTTACGATGTGCAAAAGGTACCGGAAAATTTGCAGTAAAAGCCGCTGTGAAGAGCAACGACTCATCCGGACTATCGAGGTAAGCCGAAGGCAGATAGAAGTCGAATTGATCGGCAAGATAAGCCGGAAGGTCGACAAATCGTTTGGGTTTAGTCGTATTCCGTTCGAGAATCAAAGCACTTTCAGGCAATATTTGAATCGGAAATGTAGTGGCTCCCTGTTGAAAGTCAATACTTCTGGCTTCTGTATTCAGAATTTGTATACGCAGATTATTATACAACTGCTGATATCTGGCAGGCAGCGGGATTTGCAGGCGCTGCACATCGCCACTGTCATCCAGATGCTGCGCGTGGATCATGATATCATTCAAATATGTATATAAGCTGAATGCCGCCTTATTGGATGACGGCGGAACAATCAAATCTAAAAATAACATCGCTGGGCGTGTACCCGCGGGCATTTTGAGAGGATCCAGTAATAACTCCCATTCCGTATTACCCCAAATATAACGGGTTGATGTATCCATACCAAAATCAGAAAGCCTTATTTCATACGCGACATCATCAGAATAATTAAACTTTTCACTGGAATCGGTAGTGAAAATTTTATACTGATCTCCTGCCACAAGTTTTTGCCAGCTATTATTCATTAACGCAGAAGCCGATACTTCAGCAGGCTTAGTAATAGAAATAACACTACGCAGCGGACTACTCACCAACATAATCATACTGTCATCAAGGGCTCTAAACGAATCAAAGCCCTCCTGCTTCGCTTGTGCTGCTGGCAACTCCTGCAATAACTGTTTCTTTAGTCTTGACCTGTCCCCGAAAACGAGATGGCCAATTTCCGGGTAATGCGTAATGCTAATTTCTTTTCCTTGGCGGTACAGATGATCCATAATCCCCCAGACTGCATAATATTCATCCTCGGAAAATGATCGTTCCGGAACTGTTAGAATGACTTTTTTGGGCAACAAGACCCAAGCATCGCGTAGTGATGAAATATCGCCCTGATAACCAATGGTTAGTGTTGAATCCGACTCAATATAAAGTAAAGCACCGTTCATATGCGAGGCCAAATAATCCTCTTCTAAAGTGAGTAAGGTTACTTTTATAGTGATATCTAGGGTGCCGGGTTGTATTAAATTAACAGGAATATCGACTTGGAATTCACTACGATATTTTTCATCTGTCAATTGCACCTGTTCAAGCGGATAGCCGTTAACCAACAACAGGATAGTCGAACCTTTATTCAATAATTGTGAAGTTTCGTAACGAAGATGAATGCTTGCAGATGATATTTTTGTGTCGTGGGGAACAGAGTAAGTCAGTTTTTCTTCATGACCAATTACAGCACTTTCAAAACGAATACCAGTCTCATTCCCAAGATCTTTCAGGCTGGTTAACACCTGTCCGCCTGGTTTTTTAATGCCGTTACTATCTGATGTTATTCTGACATCCGAACCGAACCCAGCAGATGGAAAAAATAAAAATAAAAATAAATACTTAAAAAATCTTGTTTTACTAAAAGTAAAATTCTTACAACTCATGTTATTAAAGCCTGTTTGAATGTTTAAGCTACTACATACTCTATGCAACCAATTACGAATATTGCTTATCTTTTCAAATCAACAACGCACCAAAAGCATAACAGATATAAGTGTGAACATATATCCTTCCTGCCTTATTTTTAGAGGCTGTCTTACCAGAATTTACTTGGCCGGCATCAATGTATTGCTTCTCATCTCAATCATTGCTATGTTGCTGTAAGGTAATATTTAAATAAGATTTAGTTTTGATTTAGGAACCTAGCATATGAGCAACTTCGGCACAAAAAAAACTAAAATTTTTATCTCCGTACTTTTATTTTCAGCTTTTTTTCTTTCTTTGGCTGAAGCAAAAATACCCATTGGATTTACGATCTACAGTGCCACTGAGTACACCAACAATTTTACGGCTGTTGATACCGG
Source organism: Gammaproteobacteria bacterium (assembly GCA_021648145.1). Classification (NCBI taxonomy): domain Bacteria; kingdom Pseudomonadati; phylum Pseudomonadota; class Gammaproteobacteria; species Gammaproteobacteria bacterium. The sequence continues at coordinate 41,239 of JAKITI010000006.1, read as the reverse complement.
TTCGTGTGAAAACAGCTTAGAAAGTGGCGTGGGAAGTTTTGATGCGGTAACTTTTAATGTTGATTACAGACGCTGGCACCAAGGCGACCCTGAAAATCCTTTGAAAACATTTAGCAATAAACCTGGATACCTGCATGTCGAACCTGCAAGCAATCAATATAAAGAGAACATCGTCGAATGTTTGATATACGCTAATGCACTTGGATATAGCCCAGTCGCTCTTAAAATAATGTTGATGGACTATATCGACCCCAACGATAGCTCAAATAATGTCTGGCGCGCTAAAATTAAATTCAACCCCCTCAATGGAACGTTTTCTCAAGGCAATGGTAGCCCCGTCGATCTTGCTGAAAGCGCAAGTGCAGCATACTATAGCCAGACAAATTCAAACGACTTGATCGTTTCAGTCAATGACGAATATATCGAATCCATTAAATCTTATCCTTTTGAATGGAGCCAGGTTCATACCTCTTTAATGACATCACTCTCAAAGCAGAGCACCCTTGCCGTAAATATTGACTGGAATATGTTGTATAGCGCTCCTGCTTCGTCATATGGCTCATCAGTTAAACTTGCCTTGAGTGGTGTTGATCTCATTGGCTGGAGCCTTTATAAACCCTTTTTCGGCACCAATTATGACGATATTAAGAATAACCAAAAAGATGCTGTTCAAGATCTAAGAACTTACCTCGACGATATTGGGCTGAGAGACATTCCTATGACTATTTTTGAGTTTGGAGTTCGTAATCGCTTTTCACCCTGGAGCTGGGATTCCACATTGACTGACCTGTGCGACCAATCCACAGCCTATCATGCCTGGATAGAGCTTTTACAGAATGAAGAAACTTCAACAAAGACTTTTTTTAATTTTTGGTTTGGTGACTTCGACCCGCGCGATACCGCCTCTCACGCACTCCAGGACTATAAAAGCAATTACAAAGTGCATCCCGACCTGTCCCAATGCTATTAAGGAAGCCTAGGGTGGTGGCGCTTGGTTAGAATTGGATTAGCACCTAACTCCTGTCAGCACTCCTTGCCGCCGCAGTGTGAAACATGATTCAGCATCCTTGCGGCACTGCCTTATTACCCCAATCCCCAGATAGAAACCTCTAAAGCGCAAGAAGCCTTGGCTGTATAATGATTAGCGACAAAACCCACCATCACCCAACGGGTGCACAGCCGAAAATCCAAGGTACTTGAGTGAAGGTTAATAAAGCCCTGTTACAGCCCAGCTTAAACCACCGGCGTTTGTCAAGAGAGTTGTCGTCTAAAGTTTAACAGTGTCGTATTCAGGGTAGTTCCTGAAAAATTTATATTGTTTTCGCCTGTGCGATCGCATTACCAATATAATTTTTAGGGCTAAGTTTTAATAATCGTTTTTTTTCTGTTTCAGGGATATCAAGCGTTTGTATAAACAGGCTTAATGTTTCTTGTGTAATGCTTTGTCCGCGTGTCAGCTCCTTTAGTTTTTCATATGGTTTTTCTATACCATAGCGGCGCATGACGGTTTGAATCGGCTCGGCAAGCACTTCCCATGATTGGTCCAGGTCTGTTTCAGTGCGCTGTGGGTTGTGTTGTAATTTCCCGATACCTTTCAGGCAGGCATGGTATGCGATGACTGAGTGTGCGGCACCAACCCCTAGATTACGCAGTACGGTTGAGTCGGTGAGGTCACGTTGCCAGCGTGAAATGGGAAGCTTGGCAGACAAGTGGTTAAATATTGCATTGGCAATTCCTAAGTTTCCTTCCGCATTTTCAAAGTCAATCGGGTTGACTTTGTGAGGCATGGTTGAGGAGCCTATTTCACCTTCAATCACTTTTTGCTTGAAATAACCGAGTGAAATATATCCCCATATATCACGAGAAAAATCAATTAGTATGGTATTGAAACGTGCCTGTGCATCAAAGAGTTCGGCGATGTAGTCATGCGGTTCAATTTGTGTGGTGTAGGGATTCCAAGTGAGCCCTAGATCGGTTACAAACTGTTCGGCCAGTGTTTGCCAGTCAATTTCAGGGTATGCGGAAAGGTGAGCATTATAGTTTCCGACCGCGCCATTGATTTTACCCATAATTGGTACGCTTTTTATTTGATCATATTGGCGTTGCAGGCGATAGACGACATTGGCAAACTCTTTACCTAAAGTGGTCGGTGAAGCTGTTTGGCCGTGTGTGCGTGATAGCATAGGCAGTTCGGCGTGGCTGTGAGCCAGTGCTTTGATTGCGCTGATGCATTCATTCAGTATGGGCAGTAGCACTTGCGTACGCGCTGTTTTCAACATCAAAGCGTAGGCGAGGTTATTGATATCTTCCGAAGTGCAGGCAAAGTGGATAAATTCACTAAGGGCTTCAAGCTCGCTGTTGCCTTCAATTTTTTCTTTTAAAAAATACTCAACAGCTTTTACATCATGGTTGGTCGTGCTTTCTATGGTTTTAACACGTAAAGCGTCTTTCTCACTGAAGTTATTGATGATGGATTCGAGCGTATCGTTGGCTTCTGTACTGAGTGTTGGGACTTCAGCTATTTTTTCTTGTTTTGCAAGCAGTTGCAACCAGCGAACTTCAATAATCACGCGATGGTGAATCAGCCCATATTCACTAAAAACAGGACGTAAACTGGAAACAGTTTTATTGTAACGACCATCAACAGGGGATATGGCGGTGAGTGAAGAAAGTTCCATGTGTACTCCAGAGCGTTATAAAAATTGGCATTTTAATTACAACGCGGAAATATATCATAGTTCGGTTGACGCAAGGTGGTAGGTAATTAACAATTGTTAATGAGTTTTATAATTGGTACTTCCTCTTCTTTTTCTCTTTTTAATAAATTAGCAGGCAAGATGAAAAAATTATCGTTATGATTGCGTTCGTTTAATTTAAAGTGATTGAAGGTTGTTGTTATGAAGTTTGTACGGCTTATTCTAGGTTCTCTCGTATTATTTGTTAGTTGGATAACATGGCCCCGTGCTGGAAAGCGCTCTGAAGAAAAACAGGATGAGATTGAAATGCTTCTGAAAAACTACTCCCTTTACCAATTTCACTCCTGTCCATTTTGCGTGAAAGTGCGCCGGGCAATGCAGCGATTGAACCTGCCCATTGAATTGCGCGATGCTAAAGATAACTCAACGTTTCGTGATGAATTGTTGCAACAGGGTGGGAAAGTTAAAGTGCCATGTTTGCGTATTGAAGGAGCCGATGGGTCGGTCGAATGGATGTATGAATCTAATGATATTATCGCTTATTTAGAGAAGACTTTTCCGTTAGAAAAATAAATTATTCATTAACTTTTGAATGGCTTTGATACGAGCCAAGGATGACATGAATGTCTAAATTTGAACAAATCACTCAACTGCTCGCAAAGCGTATTCTGATTCTTGACGGTGCGATGGGCACGATGATTCAGCGTCATAAGCTGGAAGAGGCTGATTATCGTGGTGAGCGCTTTTCAGATTTTCATGTTGACCTGAAAGGCAATAACGACCTGCTGAGTTTGACGCAGCCCGATATCATTCGTGATATTCATACCGCTTATCTGGAAGCGGGCGCTGATATTGTTGAAACCAATACGTTCAATTCGACATCAATGTCGATGGCCGATTACGAAATGGAATCGTTGGTTTATGAATTGAATGTGGCCGGTGCAAGGTTGGCGCGAGAAGCGTGTGATTTGATGACCGCTAAAACGCCACATAAACCGCGTTTTGTGGCGGGTGTATTGGGGCCAACGGGTCGGACGTGCTCTATTTCTCCTGACGTTAACAACCCAGGCTATCGAAATGTAACGTTTGACCAGTTGGTCGAGGCTTATGTTGAGGCAATGCATGGCCTGGTTGAGGGTGGTTCAGATATTATCCTGATTGAAACTATTTTTGATACCTTGAATGCCAAAGCGGCAATCTTTGCTGTTGAAAAATACTTTGAGACCAATGATCTCCGCTTGCCCGTGATGATCTCTGGCACGATTACGGATGCCAGTGGCCGTACGTTATCCGGTCAAACCACCGAAGCATTCTGGAACGCATTGAACCACGCGAACCCCATCAGTATTGGTCTGAACTGTGCTTTGGGTGCGGATGAGCTGCGTCAGTATGTGGAAGAGCTGTCACGCATTGCGGATACTCATGTAAGCGCACATCCTAATGCAGGTTTGCCCAATGAATTTGGTGAGTATGACGAAACACCCGAAGAGATGGCAGCGGCGATTGGCGAGTGGGCACAGAGTGGCTTTCTTAATATTATTGGCGGGTGCTGTGGCACCACGCCCGATTTTATCAAAGCCATTGCGGATGCAGTCAGTCAATACGCGCCTCGTCAGATACCTGAAATAGAACCTCAGTGTCGATTGAGTGGCTTGGAGCCTTTTAATATTGCGCCTGATTCACTGTTTGTTAATATCGGTGAGCGCGCCAATGTGACTGGTTCAGCTAAATTCAAACGCCTGATTCTGGAAGAGCAGTATGACGAGGCGCTGGATGTTTGCCGTGCCCAGGTAGAAAATGGTGCACAAGTGATCGACATCAATATGGATGAAGCGATGCTTGATGGTGAGAAGGCGATGGTGACCTTTCTCAATCTAATTGCTTCAGAGCCGGATATTTCTAAAGTGCCGGTGATGGTGGATTCATCAAAGTGGCCGATTATTGAAGCAGGTTTGAAGTGCATTCAAGGCAAGGGTATTGTCAATTCAATCAGCCTGAAAGAGGGTGAAAAGAACTTTATCAAACACGCTCGCTTATGTCGTCAATATGGCGCAGCCATCATCGTCATGGCTTTTGACGAAAAGGGGCAGGCGGATACTCAAACACGTAAAATAGAGATCTGTGCTCGTTCTTATAATGTGCTGGTCAATAAAGTCGGCTTTCCTCCTCAGGATATTATTTTTGATCCCAATATCTTTGCCGTGGCAACGGGGATTGATGAGCATAATAATTATGCCGTTGATTTTATTGAAGCGACGCGTGAGATCAAAAAAAACCTACCCTATGCGCTGATTTCGGGGGGCGTGTCCAACGTCTCTTTCTCTCTGCGTGGCAATAATCCAGTGCGTGAAGCGATTCATGCGGTCTTTCTTTATCATGCAATCAAAGCCGGTATGGATATGGGGATCGTCAACGCCGGGCAGTTGGCGGTGTATGACGACTTGCCGGATGAGCTACGCGAACGTGTCGAAGATGTGGTGCTGAATCGGCGTGATGATGCGACAGACCGTTTGCTTGAAGTTGCAAACGACTATCGAGGCGATGGCACGGCTGCCAAAGAAGAAGCACAGGAGTGGCGTTCGTGGCCAGTTGAAAAGCGAATCGAACACGCCATGGTCAAAGGGGTTGATAGTTACATTGTTGAAGATACAGAGGAGATACGCCAGCAGCTTGATCGCGCAATTCATGTAATTGAAGGGCCATTGATGGGTGGCATGAATGTGGTGGGGGATCTGTTTGGTGCAGGGAAAATGTTTTTGCCTCAAGTGGTGAAATCTGCGCGAGTCATGAAAAAAGCCGTGGCTCACCTGATTCCTTTTATTGAAGACGAAAAGGATGAAGGAGCCAAGTCGGCAGGCAAAATTTTAATGGCGACCGTTAAAGGTGATGTGCACGATATTGGTAAAAATATTGTTGGCGTGGTGTTGCAGTGTAATAACTTTGAGGTGGTTGATTTAGGCGTGATGGTGTCGACGGCGACGATACTAGATGAAGCCAAAAAACATAATGTAGATATCATCGGCCTTTCAGGGTTGATTACACCTTCTCTGGATGAAATGGTGCATGTGGCCAAAGAGATGCAGCGTCAAGGTTTTACGATTCCAATGATGTTAGGTGGAGCGACAACTTCTAAAGCACATACGGCGGTTAAAGTGGATCAAAACTATGATCATCCGACCGTTTGGGTTAAAGATGCATCGCGGGCTGTAGGGGTAGCACAAAAATTAATAAGCCAAGATCTGAAAGATGGTTTTGTGGCTGAAATTAGAGATGATTATGAGCAGGTGCGGGCGCGTCACGCTCAGCGTCAATCTCAAGCGAAATGGTTGTCTCTCGACAAAGCACGCGCCAATAAATTTGATATTAATTGGGATGCTTACCAAGCGAAAGCTCCCAAAAATCTGGGTGTATTCACTTTTAATGACTACTCTCTGGAAGAGATCAGCCGCTTTCTCGATTGGACACCTTTTTTCTATTCATGGGAGCTTAAAGGGCGTTATCCAAAAATCCTTGATGATGCAGATAAAGGTGAAGAAGCGACAAAGCTTTTTGCTGATGCAAAGATTATGTTGAAACAGATTATTGATGAAAAGTGGTTAACGGCGAATGGCGTGGTGGGCTTGTTTGCTGCAAACAGTATTGATGATGATGTAGAAATTTATGCAGATGAAACTCGGACAGAGGTATTGGAAACTTTTCATTTTTTACGTCAGCAACAGCAAAAGCCAGCCGGAAAAGAAAATCAATGTCTGGCTGATTTCATCGCCCCTAAAGAAGCCGGTAAAAAAGATTATATGGGCTTTTTTGCCGTGACGACCGGTGTCGGAATTGATGAAAAGGTGGCTGAATTTGAAGCGCAACATGATATGTATAATGCGATTATGCTCAAAGCACTAGCCGACCGTCTTGCAGAAGCGTTTGCAGAGTTAATGCATGATAAAGTGCGCAAAAAATTATGGGGTTATGCTTCTGATGAGTCACTGGATAATGACGCACTGATCGCTGAAAAATACCAGGGAATTCGACCTGCCCCAGGTTATCCGGCCTGCCCTGAACATACGGAGAAAGGGTTGCTCTGGAGTTTGCTTGATGTTGAAAAAAACACGGGAATGACCATTACAGATCATTACGCGATGCTGCCAACGGCCGCAGTCAGTGGTTACTATTTTTCACACCCTGATTCTAAATACTTCACGGTTGGAAAAATTAATCGTGAGCAAGTGGAGGATTATGCAGCGCGTAAAGGTATGTCAATGGATGAGGCAGAGCGTTGGCTTGCGCCTAACTTGGGATATGAGCCGTAGAGTTTTTGGACGCGTGCGGCCATCAATCACTTTTAAATCTTTATTCTTTTATCTTTTGCTGCTATTAATGGCTGGTTGTTCCAGCCTGCCGGTTCAGCAGCCAACAACGACAAATCCACTGCATCACTATTTTTTGGAAATTGCGCTGGGCAGTGAGTTTGGCAGTCACCAATCCAGAATCAAAAAATGGAATCGGGATATTGACGTGCGGGTGAAAGGCCTGCCAACTCAAGATGATATTCAAACCTTAAAGCAGGTGATGAGTGAATTAAGCACTCTAACCCGATTACAAATCAGACTCACGGCAAGAGAGGGTGCAGATATTGAAATTTACTTCGTACCAAAATCTGAATTTAGCCAGATAGAGAAACATTACAAAACTGGGAATTCAGGTTTTTTCTGGGCTTGGTGGAATCCGTTGACAAATGAGATCTATCGGGCGCGTGTACTTATAGAAACGACCGGCCTCACACAGCAAGAGCGTAATCACTTAATCCATGAAGAGCTGGCGCAAAGTCTGGGGCTTATGAAAGATTCCAATCGTTATGCTGATAGCATTTTCTACCAGTCATGGAGCCGAGTAACAAATTTTTCTGAAATGGATCGGGCTGTAATAGAGCTGCTGTACCATCAAGCCATACGGCCAGGTATGAATAGAGAAAAAGTGATAAAAGCGCTTGAAGAGACAAGTGATTATTCAAGATGATGGGGAAAATCGAAATGCCAGAAGATTTCTGAACCTGACCAACAAATATTTTTTTGTGGCTTTACGACTAGGAATGTTAGTTTTCAAGAAAATTTCCTTATCATTTTCAACAAATGGAACCAAATATGCGTATGCTTCAACGTTTACAATGAGCATGGCGTTATATTTTTCCGAGGTTTACTCAGCTACCCAGTTTTCAACAGAAAGATCAGGCACTCGGTTAAATTCTCGAACGTTATTTGTAACCATCACAGCATTCATACTTCGTGCATGAGCCGAAATTAGAAGATCGTTATTGCCAATTAAATTTCCCTGCTTTTTTAACAGAGCTCTAATGAAGCCATAATGTTTAGCTGCATCTTCATCCCAAGGATTAATAAGTAATCGTTGGGTAAAAATATCAAGTTGATTCCAACGAGCTTCTTTCATCAAGCTATTGCCGTTTTCAATACCGAAACATAGTTCGCCATATGTAACCGACGAAATGCAAATATTTCTGATAGCCTTAAATTTGTGTCGTAATTTATCGGAGTGATTTTTCAAAACATATATACAAATATTTGTATCGAGCATATACATCAATCAAAATCTCTTTCTTGCGGTTGGGCATCAAATCGGTTTACCAAGAAGTCATCAGCAAAAGCAGGTTTAGAGTCAAAGAAGTCATCCCATGTTGGTTTTTTTGCAGAAATGATTACGTTTGAGCCTTGCTTTGTAATGTAAACCTCTTCAGTATCAAAGCGGTATTCTTTGGGTAGGCGCACAGCTTGACTTCGACCGTTCATAAATATTTTGGCTATTTGGGGTTCCATTAAATTCTCCAGCTATGATATGGTATATATCTTTAAATATATATTATTTTAAAGAAAAATCAAGTGACATTAATAAGTTGCTGAAATACATACTGAGCCAAAGTTCTTTTGTGCAGAATTTCCTGGGCAAGTTGATTTACTGCCTGCGATGATCAAGTGCTGGGAAATTACGGCGGGTGCTGGCCAATTGATCACGATTCATGTCAGCAATGACAAAGCCAGATCCTTGAGGGCGGTGATCCAGTATTGTTCCCCACGGATCGACAATCATGCTGTGACCGTAAGTGGCTCGCCCATTGACATGAAAGCCTCCCTGAGCTGCCGCAACCACGTAACTTAAATTTTCAATCGCCCGCGCCCGAACTAACACTTCCCAATGTGCTTTGCCGGTCATTGCGGTAAAAGCAGCGGGTACGACAAAAAAATCGACACCTTTATCAATCAATGATCGATACAGCTCTGGAAAGCGTAAGTCATAACAAACGGTCACCCCCATGCAGCCAAAGGGAGTGTCAACGGTTACAAGTGAATGTCCAGCTTCTATGGTGGTAGATTCGGTATAACTCTCTTGGCTCTCTTCTAGCAAAACATCAAAAAGGTGAAGCTTGTCATAGCGGGCGATGCGCTGGCCTCCATTATTGAAAACCAGACAGGATGCGTATACTTTGTCTGGGTTATCGCTAACTAAGGGAATCGTGCCGCCCACGATCCATGCATCGTGTTTGATCGCCTGTTGTGCCAAAAAATTTTGAACCATGCCTTCGCTATCACGTTCTCGAATATCAATTTTTTCAGTTTCAATACGCCCCATCAAGGCAAAGTTTTCGGGGAGCACAATAAGTTTTGCGCCTGATGCGGCAGCTTGACCAATGAGCTTATCAGCTTCAATAAGGTTTGCATTTAAATTAGGCCCTGAAGCCATTTGAATTGCAGCAATTCGATTCATTTATCAGCCTGCTTTTTTTCTGGAATTTTATAGGTTGAAACTTTCTCTATAACCGGTTCGTTCCAAGACCCTGTGACACGATATTCAGTGCTGGCGATGGTATCAAACTCGGGTAAAAATACTTTTTGAAAAATAAGTACAGCAGCACCCGCACCCATCCAGCTAGAGCCTGCGGCAATTGCACCCACAACGGGCAGTATAGAGCTGACTTTCGGAGTCACTAATACTTGCTGATTATAGTCCTCATCGGTGAGCCCTATACGGCCAATCATTTTAACTTTAGCTGCACTGCTTGTCATGACCAGATTTTTAGTAAATGCATTACCCATGTCAATCTTGTAGTCACCGGTGATTTTGTCAAATTTCAAGCCTTTTCCAAAGAGATCTCTGAAGTCTAATGTGAGTCGCTTTGGCAGGGCTTGCAAGCTTAATAGGCTTACAATACGTCCAGCGCCGGGTTGAATTTCGGTTAGTTGGCCGTCCTTGATATTTATATTGAGGTTGCCACGAAAGCGCGTTATATCAAAGTCTGTGGGTGATCCGAGCCAGTTTGCACTGATTTTGACTCGACCTTTTCCTCCTTTGATTGGCATGACGACATCAAAAAGTGAGAGTGTTTTGGGGAGTCGATTAGTCTTTAAATCAATTTCAAAGTCTGTTTTTTGTTGGCCATTAATGTTGAGCCAATCACCTTGCGCTGTAATTTTAGTGTGGCTTGAATCGAGAGTGATTTTCTCAAAATGAATGCCACTTTTTTGTGGTGTTGATGTGAACTTCAGTGCTCCAAAATCATTGCCATTATAAATAAGTTTATGGCTTGTCACTTGAAGTGGCGGGATTTTTTCAGGGGCTGTTTGGGGTGATGAGGCTGATTGAGTTTCGCTCTCTTTTTGTGATTTCAACTCAAGATATTCGAGGTTCATTATAATGGGGAGGGTCGTTTGACGTGGCAGAGAGATCATCCCTTTAATTTGTGTGCTGTCAATATCGACTTGCCAGGCTTGTTTTGTTTTATCGACAGAGATGCTTGATTGCTCAAAGTGTTGACCAAAAGCTTCCAGTGAGTCAACGTGTAAATCAAGGTGATGAGGCAGATTGGTATCACTTTTTTGATCTGTTGATTCAGGGAGTACGCTCATCCAGTCAGTGATAGAGAGTTTTGGTAAGCTGCCGACAATACGCAGTTGTGGCTCAATTGGGAGCGAGGCATAATCATCGCCTAAACGAAGTTCACCACGTTCCCATACGAGTGTGTCCTGAGTCGTATCACGTAGAAACATACCATTAATTTTTTCGCCATAACGAAGGGCGACCGGATCTTTTAGTGCGCCCCCCAACAGTCCCATTTCTAAAATAAATGTTCGTGCTTCATTGGCTTGTTTTTTGAGTGGATATGGCAAGGTGACGGCCAGCCCTTTTAATAAGGATTCAACGTGTAAATTGACATCGGGCGGTTTATTTTCACCTATTTCTGATGTGAGCTGCAAGCGTGCATGCCAGTCGGTTTTTCCCTGTAAAAAACGGCTATCGGGAAGGTGAATTATTTTTGATAGTTGCACCGCATCGACTGTGCCATCCGCAGTAAACTGAATGATACTATTTTTTTGATTGTCGTGATGAGTGCGAATGACAAGTTCGGTTTCCATGCCGAGCAATTGGCCCTGAATACCAGGTGAATAAATACCTTGTTCTGAAAAAACAAGCATGCCTTGCAGTTGCTCAAGGTCAACAGCGCCTTCTGCGAGCAGTAATGTATTGTTGTTGAATGTAATTTCACCATTCACTTTATGACCAGTGGGGGCAATCGGCAGATCGAGTTGTAGATGCAATTGACTTGAACCTGTCGCTTCACTGCTTGTGGCAAAAGTTCCGAACTGTGCCTTGAGTGGACTCTCTTTTAGGAATTTCAAAGTATCGGAGAGCGGACCGTCGACATAACCATTAATCGTTAAATTGAGTGGTTTTTCTTTAAAGTCAGGGATGAGCGCGCTGACATCACGTAAGCGTGAATTGAGCAATTGACCTGATGTGGTATTGATCTCCATGCCTGAGCCTTTGAATACAGCTTCAAGTTGCAGCGCTTCCAGACGAGGCCAGTGATCCAGATAATCAAGAGTTGCATTTTCAGCGTTAAAGCGTACCTCAAAGTGACCCTGATTTTTACGAAATGGAAATCCTTTGAGTGGGCCGTGAAAGAGAACGCTTCCGTGAGTAACAGTGCCATCAATAATGGCACTGTCCAGCCATGTGACGGCATCTTCTGGCATGATGCCCACGGGTAAATAGCGTGAAATTTGCTTGGCATCCCCATCTGAAAAATTTGCAAAAATTTCCAGAAATGGATGAGAGTGGTCTGTAGGCAATTCAAGAAACATTGAGCCTCTAGCCGTAATGTCGCTATTTTTTAATACGATGTCATTCGATTGAATGCGCCAGCCGAGGATGTTTTTTTCCCAGTATAAACGGCCACTCAGTAAATCCATAGGTAGTTTTTCACGAAACAGTGTTCCCGTATCCAGTTTTACGTTGTGGCTGTTGATATCAAGTATGCCTGCTTGTTGATTTAAAACAATGGAGCCATTGAGGTTTTCGATGCCGGGGATTGGGTGGTTAAATCGTGTTGTCAGGTTTTTAAATTTTGATTGAAATAAAAATGTTTTTGGGGTGCTTTTGTCAGCTTGTTGGTACTGTAAATAGGTATTCGAAAAGGCTCCGGAAGGTTGTAGGTTTTTTAGTTTTTTTGTTGACTCTTGATCCAGCAGGCCACTGCTCAGCAATAGATCTCGTAAATCATCAAGCCGGAAAAATGAGCTTCGCGCGATGTAGTGCTCAGAAGGTTGGCTGCTATTTTTTTTGAGGCTGAACTGGCTCTTGGGCCAGGTATGTTTGTTACGTTTCAGAATGAATTGATCAATATCAACCCGAAAGCCCTCTTTTTGACGTAACCATGCAAAATTACCTGAAAGTTGATCGGCTAAAAATGGTCTTCTTTTATAGTTTTTACTATCTGTTTGGGGCGTGTCGAGGTGAATATTCTCTCCATTAAGGGTGCCCGTGGCTGAAGTTATGGTCGATTTTTCCCAATGACTCCATAGTTTAAAGTCTATTTTTCCCGCCAGCATAATCTGTTGTTTGGGTGTGGCTATTTTCAACCACTCTTGTAGGTTGATATTTGTACCTTCAATATAGATCTGGCCAGACCACTGATCAAGTTTTGACAGGTCACCTGTGCCATCAAGTGCAAAAGAGAGTTGTTTACCCAGATTGTTGGGCAGTGAAATTTTTGCGGTGAGTTGATGGTGGCCTTTAATATTTCGAGTTTCAATTTGTGCATCTTGAAAGGTGAGTTGATGGCTTTCCATCAGTTGGTCTGTCCAGAGCAGCTTTTTAACTTCAATATTAATGTGTTCCTGACGAAGCAACCAGCGTAAGGCTTCTACACCCTGCTGATCGTCTGTCGCTTTCTCAGGTGTAAAATTTAAGTCTTTAAGTAATAACTCTCCTTGCTTATTACGTTGCAAGTCTAATTGATCAATTGACAAGTCAAGCTGGTCTAAGGTGATGTCCCAGCGGCGCAGTGATTCGAGTAAGTCTAAACCGATCAGGGCTTTTTCAAAGTTTAGCAGTGTATGTTTTGCAGTGCTGTCAAGCAGCTCAAGTCCATGGATTTCCAGACGGGGGCCAAAGCGATACCAGCGAGCTTTGAGTTCAGTGATACGTACGGGTTGTTCCAGTGCTTCACTGACGGCTGTTTCAATATTCTGGCGGTAGGTTCCAATTTCAGGCAAAACAACACGGGCAATACTAAGGAATACAGCCAGGATGATGATGAAAGCAACAAATGTGTGGCGACTGATGTGAAAACAGTTCCATAGGCAAAGCTTTATAAAGTGATCTTTACTCGGCTTTTCTTCTTTTTTATGATCTGTTTTTTGAGCCATGAATATTGATGTTTATAACAAAATAATATCGAATTGCTCTTGAGTATAGGTGGCTTCCACTTGAAACCTGACGGGTTTACTAATGAACTCCTCCAGCTCAGCCACACTAGTAGATTCTTCATCAATCAAGCGATCAACGACTTCAGGGCAAGCAAGAACCAGGTATTCCCGAGCATCAAACTGGCGCGATTCACGCATAATTTCGCGGAAAATATCATAGCAGGTGGTTTCAACTGTTTTTACGGAACCTCGGCCATTACAGGTAGGACAAGCTTCGCATAGAATATGTTCCAAGCTTTCGCGGGTTCGTTTGCGAGTCATCTCGACCAGCCCTAGCGCTGAAACAGTGCTGATGCTGTATTTTGAATGGCTGTTTGCCATGTATTTTTCCAGTGCTTGTAAAACCTGCTCTTTATGTATTTTTTTACTCATATCAATAAAGTCGATGATAATGATACCGCCGAGATTACGTAGTCTGAGTTGACGCGCCACTGCGTGAGCCGCCTCCAGATTGGTTTTGAATATGGTTTCACTGAGGTTTTTGTGGCCCACAAAAGCACCAGTGTTGACATCAATGGTTGTCATGGCTTCTGTTTGATCAATCACCAGATAACCACCGGACTTGAGTTGAACCTGGCGTTCCAGCGCTTTTTGAATTTCATCTTCTATCGAATAGATATCAAATATGGGGCGCTCCCCCGGGTAATGTTGTATGCGCTCTACAATATTTGGTAAAAAAGTTTGGGCAAAGTCAGCTGCGCTTTGATGTGTTTCTCGTGAATCAATACGGACCCGATCGATATCTTTATTGACCATGTCACGCATGGTGCGCATTGCGAGCGGAAAACCTTCATACACCATCATTCCGACCGATGCATTTTTGATACGTTCTTGTACTTTGTTCCATAACCTGTTGAGAAACGACATGTCAGCCAGAAGATCTTTTTCATGAGTCTCTTCAGCTGCGGTGCGTATAATATAGCCATGTCCATTCTTTGTGGTTGCATCTCCAATGATTTTTTTCAGGCGCAATCGTTCATCTTCATTTTCAATTTGATGCGATATGCCAATATCTGTTGTATTGGGGACCAACACAAGGTAACGAGATGGAAAAGAGAGGTGAGTGGTTAAGCGAGCCCCTTTTGTACCCAGTGGATCTTTAATGACTTGCACTAGCAGCTCTTGACCATCGTGAAGTAGTGAGCGAATCTGTTTTTCACTATCCTCATCATCTTCTTTGGATGAAGTGCGAATATCGGATGCATGAAGAAAAGCTGAGCGTTCAAGGCCAATATCAATAAAAGCAGCTTGCATACCGGGTAAAACTCGGCACACTTTGCCTAAATAAATATTACTCACCAGGCCGCGTTTACTGTTGCGCTCAACATGCACTTCCTGAAGGACTCCATTTTCGACAATAGCGACTCGTGTTTCACTGGGGGTGACGTTGATTAATATCTCTTCACTCATACTCTATTATACCGGCAAGCTTTTAGCTTGCCCTTCCTTGAATGGGCCCATCTTTCAGGCACGATGATAGGGGTGGTTGGCCAGGATGCTCCAAGCACGATAAATTTGTTCAGCAAGTATAACGCGTACGAGCGGGTGGGGCAGTGTGAGCGGTGAAAGTGACCAGGATTGCTGGGCACGGCTCAGGCAGGATGGATCAAGTCCTTCCGGGCCGCCAACAAGGAGTGCGATATCGCGCCCACCTTGCATCCATTGGTTCATTTGAGATGAAAGCTTTTCTGTACTCCAGTTCTGGCCTTGAACATCCAGTGCAATGACCAAACAATCTTTGGGGAGCACGGCAAGCATACGCTCTCCTTCGCGTTGTAAAATACGCTTGATATCACTATTTTTGCCACGTTTACCAGCAGGTATTTCGTGGAGTTTTAGTCTGCACTCTTGAGGGAGACGCTTGGCAAATTCAGAGTAACCTTCACTGACCCATTGAGGCATTTTTTGACCCACTGCAACAAGGTGGATCTGCATGGGTTAACTTGCTGCTTCAGTATCAATATTCCAGAGTTTTTCCAGTTGGTAAAACTCACGCATATCGGGTGTCATGATATGAACAACAACATCAGCGAGATCAACTAGAATCCAGTTTCCAGGTTGCTGGCCTTCAACACCAATCGGAGTGCAGCCATTTTCCTTGCTTTTTACGACGACACTATTGGCCAGTGCTTTGACTTGGCGATTAGAGTTGCCACTGGCAATAATCATAAAGTCAGTCACGCTGCTGATGTCACGTACGTCGAATACTTGAATACTTAAACCTTTTAAATCCTCCAAGGCGGATATGGAAATACTTTTTAATTGCTCTGGACTGATCATTACATTACTTCTTGGCTTTGCATTTAATAGTCGTGGAGTATAGCAGAACAGAACTGCTACAGGGGAGTTGGGTTGTGATGGCACTGGCCTCCAATGTGCTACGAAAATTTTGAGCCATTTTTAACTGCAGTAGTGCCGTTGTCATACTATTTATGCTTAAAAGCGTGAGAATCAGAAGCAAGGCCATACTCATTATGAGTACACTGCCTCGTTGGTTTGATCTATATTTCATTGTGTTGTTTATCTGATTTATTTGTTGGACTTATTAAAAATTAAGCTTCTTTTAAGCTTGTGTATCTACACTGCCATCATTGGTTTTATGAAAAGGGGTCATGATGGTCGCTGAAAATAGCATAAAACAGATTAAGGTGTGGGACAGAGTGGTGCGCTATTTTCATTGGTTGATGTTGCTGTCTTTTGTGGCGGCTTATATTACTAGCCAGTCAGGAATGCAACAAACTCATATTTTGATTGGCTACTTTATCTGTTTGTTGCTCATCGTTCGTATTGTGTGGGGCTTTATCGGAAGCAAGCATGCACGTTTTTCCGATTTTGTTGCTTCGCCTTTAAGTGTATGGGCTTATCTACAAGCCAGTTTTAGAAACAATCCCCCTCATTACTCGGGCCACAACCCAGCGGGTGGCTGGATGGTGCTGGTTCTAATGGCTGCGCTTTTGTTGATGTCTGTGAGTGGGGTGATTCTTGTCTCTGTGATCGAATTTGAAGGGCCACTCCTGAATTTATTGTCTGGTATGGGGGATCAGTGGGCTTATCGCTATGAAGAGTTACATGAGGTGGCACTTGAAATTTTATGGTTGTTAATTGCTGGGCATTTAGTGGGTGTGGCTGTTGCGTCAGTTCAACATAAGGAGAATCTGGTGCGTGCGATGGTCAGTGGTTATAAAATGATAAATAAACATGAAGGAAGGTAATGAAAAAGTATTTGGTGGTCTACTGCATATTGTTTGGATGGATTTGTTCGGTTCAAGCACAGGAAGATAGACCCAAAATTTTTTTAGATTTGTCTGTTAAAACGCAACCATATCAATCTTATATTCAACTCGCTCAACTTGAGGCTACGAATACCGATGATGGCACTATGGCTCATAGTGGCGAAAAACCCCCGTTATTTAAATCTCGTCCGCTGACTTTGAATAAAGCGCATAAATACCTTGGCTACGCATCAATGGTGAGTGCTGTATTGACAGGTTTATCACCTAAAACTGCCGGGGGTCCTCATGAACTTTTTGGCACAGCCGCCGCCGCTTTTGGAGCCGCAGCTGTATTAAGTGGTTTTGCTTTCCATTATGAAGATGTCAGTTTAAAAGGTGGTTTTGGTGATCCTGATAACCTGCATATGCTTCTTGGAATTTTAGGAACCGCAGGCTATGCCGTTGCTGTGAGCAGTGGTGAAGATGGTGGTCACGGTGGGCCGGGCACTCTGGGTGCGCTCAGTATGGCGATGGCGATTAAATTAACTTGGTAGGAGTATAGAAGTGAATAAAATTTTAGTATTTGTAGCGGTATTATTACTTTCACCCACCGTAATAGCAGCAACCCCTGTTGAGCAACGTATGACAGATTATAACCCGGGTGGTGACCTGGTATTTGATGCGAAACGTGGCGAAGAGCTATGGAATCAGCAGCGTATGGTGGAAGGCAAGCAGCGTAATTGTAATTCTTGTCACGGTAAAGACTTTACGCAATCCGGAAAACACGTAAAAAGTGGCAAAGTTATTAAACCAATGGCCTATTCAGCTAATAAAGAACGCTTTACTAAACTAAAAAAAGTTAAGAAGTGGTTCAAACGCAATTGTAAATGGACTTATGGACGCGAGTGCACCACTCAAGAAAAAGGTGATTTGCTTAAATATTTATCTCAATTCTAAATAAGGCTGAAATATTATGATTAAAAAAATGGCACTATTGATTATGGCTGCAGTCATGGGGTTAGGTATGAATATAAATGCCTTTGCGGATGATGAAAGTTTTTTTGATTGGTTGTTAACGACGGAATCACGCAACGAAATTAAACCGATGAAAAGTGAGCTATATAATGAGGAGTGTGGTGACTGCCACTTTCCATATCAGGCCGGTTTATTACCGGAAGCTTCCTGGAAAAAATTACTTGACCCTAAAGCACTGGAAGATCATTTTGGTGATAATGCAGAGTTAGATGATGAAACACGAATTGAACTACTAAATATTTTGATTGCAGATTCAGCGGACAAATCCCGATATAAACGCTCCAAAAAAATCATTGCGTCACTGAGTAAAAATGAAGCACCCATACGCATTATTGATACGCCTTACATTAAGCGTAAACATCATGAAATCCCCGATAAACTCATCACTGAAAATGATGAGGTGAAATCATTAAGTTTTTGCGATACATGCCATCAAAAAGCCGACGAGGGAAATTATGATGATGACAGTGTGGTTATTCCTGGGCATGGCAACTGGACGTGGTAAATGTAATGCGGGTGGGTGTGTATATTGTTGGTTGAAAGTGAATCTTCAATATAGTTGTTGATACTCAGGGGTGGAAAGCCCCGTTATACGGCGAAATAGTGAATACTCCATAAGGCAATTCAAGCTCAATTCCTAAAGTTGAGCTGAATGCAGTCGCTAGAAAAAATATGAGCTTTTTAAACAGATGGTATGGACTGTGCTCCTGATTTTCTTTTTATAGATAATACTGAGATAGATTGGCCTCTGACCTGAAAGCAAAATTTTTTGTTCGTATCATGGAGTATGGAATATATGAGTATCACAAGCTCCACTTCAGTTTTTCGCCAACTGTTTTTTCTATTACCGCTACTTATTATTGCTGCATTTTCCTTTCAAGTCAGTGCCAAAACACCAACAACATCGAATGCTTTTGAATTTGGATGGGCTGCGTATGAATATGGTGACTATCAGGAGGCCGCAAGAATATGGCAGCCTTTAGCGGCGCAGGGAGATGCCCAGGCACAACTTAACCTGGGAACACTTTATGATTTTGGGCAAGGTGTTCAGATGGATGTCGCGCTGGCTGTTAAGTGGTATCGGGCGGCTGCAACTCAAGGTAATCAAGCGGCTCAATTTAATCTGGGTATGATGTATGAAACGGGTCGTGGTACGCCTCAACATTATGCCGATGCTGCTCTCTGGTATCAAACAGCAGCTCAGCAAGGTCTGGCGATAGCGCAGCATCAGCTGGGAATCATGTATCTTGATGGGGTCGGTGTTCCAGTCAGTAATCAGCTGGCTTTGCAATGGCTTAAAAAAGCAGCCGAGCAAAATCATGCCGATGCTTCGTATCAGTTAGGTTCAATGTATGCTAATGGCAAAGGTGTATCAAAGGATATTGATATTTCTGCTCGCTGGCTGAATAAATCCACCATCGCCTATCGTGACCAGGGTGATACAGATAAAGTCGAACATATCTCAAATGCTCTTGCATTACATGAAGCGGGTCATAGCCTTGCTTTCGCACTGGAAAAATCTGTATCCAATGTATCTCGGGCAATGTCGTTTGATAACGCTGAAGGTGCTTCATTCGGTACGGCGTGGCCTGTTGCTTCAGGTCATGTTGTTACCAATTATCATGTGATTGCTGATAGCAAAGAAATTATGCTCATTAATCGTCAGGGAGAAGAGATTCATGCCCGAGTGACTTTAACAGATAAAATCAATGATATTGCACTACTCTCTGTCGATAATCCTGAACAGTTGCCTCCTGCCTTACCGTTATCATCTGATGTTGCTGGCCTCGGTGCAAATGTATTTACGATCGGTTACCCACGGGTTGATGTTCTTGGCAGGTCACCTAAACTTTCTGCGGGCCTGATAAGTAGTGAAAATGGCTTGGAGGATAACCCTGATGCTTATCAAACCAGTGTGCCGATTCAATCAGGAAATAGTGGCGGGCCGTTACTCAATATGCGTGGTGAAGCCGTAGGCTTGGTTGCCTCTATGTTGGGTTTTGTCGACCCTGTGACGGGAGCAACAAATACCATTGGCAATATTAGCTTTTCAGTAAAAATAGAACGCGTTAATAATTTGTTGGAACAGCTGCCTGAAAAACAGCAAACCATTAATGAGTTATCAAGCCAACCCGAAGGTCTTGAAGCACTTGCCGGTCGAATTCAAGACTCCATAATGGTTGTTATGGTTCGGTGATTTAATCTTTTTATGTCTCCAAACATCAGTCAAGAAAGCCGGTATTTTCTCATAGAAAGGGGTGGCAACGCAGCGGTGATAGGCTTAACCCAGCTCACTATCTCAAACTGCGCTTTCTCTTCTCGGTTAAAGCTTTTCAAGTATTCCTGATTAAAGATAAAAAATATTTTTTCCAAGAAAATTGTCTATTAAAATAGATTACACCATGTCTGTGTTTAATATAATAGCCTCGCTCATCCTGACCAAAGCAACCAACCGTCCCATTTTGAGGTCTTTCCTCAAAATGACCTATGGACCAGGAATAATGCTTTGAATTTTTAACTTCAGGTAAAAATACGCCTCGCCACTGCTCAGTAGAGTGCAAGACATGCCAAAGACGTTCCAATGACCAATGTTCAAAATCAAGAACTTCGATATATTCAGCATTAGATAAAGGCTTTGTACAAGGTGTCAGGCTCTCAGGTGGTTGAGAGATAATATTCAGTTTACCTGTCTCTTCCAGCTGCTTTAAAGAATCGACTAATGCTGGAATAGCATAATCTAGAATAAGCTTTTTACCCACTTCAAGTACAGGAGTCCCGAGCTCAATTTCATATTGTCGTTGTGCCACGATATCACCGGTATCTATATTATCATCTATATAGTGCAGAGTGACTCCAGCCGTCATATCCATGTTCACATACATCCAGAAATAGGGGTTGGATCCACGATATTTTGGTAATAATGAAGGGTGAATATTTAAGGTTCCCAGACGAGGAATAGAGAATATATCTCGTGGCAAAATAGGCGCAAGATACAAGACAAGCACATCGGGATTCAAACTTTTTAGCCACTGAATATAACCTGCTTTGCTTCCCTCTTTTTTTTCAAAGTAGGTGATATTATTGTTCCTGGCATACTCTGATAGATAAGGCATATTCTGACGTTTATATATCAACCAATATAAGCGCTCCAGCCATTGTCTGGATTTAGATAACGCGCCAAACTCATCATGAATTTCAGATACGCCCACGATATGCAGCCCTTGGTGAAGAAGCGGAGCAACAATTTTGTTTCCTGAATCTGTAAGAATTACAACCCGTAGCGTATTAGAATAACGAGACATTTTTAACCCACTCCATTAATTTAAAACCACAAAATGGCTGCCTTTCTTGAGTTCTTTGCACATTTTATCCATATTGTTGAGTATATCCATAATAATGATAGGATGGAGCCTTCTTTTTCATGACACCAAATTAATAAACAATGCACTTATGACTTGTAGTTCAGGAATACCTGAGCCAGATTTATTGTGGCGATTTGCTAGCTGCGGTATCCTCACCGCTTTTATCGAATACGTTAAAATCAGGCAGTCATGAACGAAAATTACAATCCGCAAGAGATCGAGCGCAGTGCGCAGCAGTATTGGGAAGAGCACCAGAGCTTTAAAGCTGTTGAAAATCCTGATCAAGAGAAGTTTTACTGCCTGTCAATGTTCCCTTATCCCAGTGGCCGTCTGCATATGGGGCATGTGCGTAATTACACCATTGGCGATGTGATCAGCCGTTATCAGCGAATGCAGGGAAAAAATGTATTACAACCGATGGGTTGGGATGCCTTTGGCCTGCCTGCGGAAAATGCTGCTCTGAAAAATAACGTGCCGCCTGCCGCATGGACGCGTGACAATATTGATTATATGCGTGACCAATTAAAAGAACTCGGTTTTGGTTATGACTGGGATCGTGAGTTAGCCACTTGCCAGCCTGATTATTATCGCTGGGAGCAGTGGTTATTTACCCGTTTGTACGAAAAAGGCTTGGTCTATAAAAAAGTATCGGCAGTGAATTGGTGTCCGAATGATAAAACTGTTTTAGCTAATGAGCAGGTAATTGATGGTTGCTGCTGGCGCTGTGATACCACCGTGCAGCGTAAAGAGATTCCTCAATGGTTTTTGAAAATCACTGATTATGCGGATGAATTGCTCGAAGATCTTGATAAATTGGACGGCTGGCCAGAACAGGTGCGCACCATGCAGCGTAACTGGATTGGTCGCTCGGTTGGGTTGGAGCTGGAGTTTGCCGCCAGTGATACAGAGTTCACTGAGCCATTAACTGTTTTCACAACGCGCCCAGATACTTTGATGGGGGTGACTTATGTCGCGGTGGCAGCGGGCCACCCTCTGGCATTAAAAGCAGCAGAAAACAATCCAGAACTTAAAGCGTTCATCGAAG
Organism: Gammaproteobacteria bacterium; assembly: GCA_021648145.1. Classification (NCBI taxonomy): domain Bacteria; kingdom Pseudomonadati; phylum Pseudomonadota; class Gammaproteobacteria; species Gammaproteobacteria bacterium. The sequence goes on along the minus strand of JAKITI010000006.1, from coordinate 19,120 downwards.
AGTGCTCCAATATGGATGTTGCGGAAGCGACGCTTGAAACCATGGAAAAACGTGGAATGGATTCAGGCATTAAAGTGATTCATCCAGTGACGGGTGATGAAGTACCTGTTTGGGTCGCCAATTTCGTCTTGATGGGTTACGGCACGGGCGCGGTGATGTCGGTTCCAGGGCATGATCAGCGTGATTATGAATTTGCCAAAAAATATGGCTTGCCGATTTGCCAGGTGATTGCACCTGCGGATGGCAGTGAAAGTAGCATTGATGAGTCGGCGTTCACAGAAAAAGGTGTTTTGATTAATTCAGGCCAGTTTGATGGTTTGAGCTCAGAAGCGGCCTTTGATGCCATCGCGCTCATGCTGGAAAAAGAGAATAAAGGTCAGCGACAGATCAATTATCGTCTGCGTGACTGGGGGGTTTCCCGTCAGCGTTACTGGGGCACACCGATCCCAATTATTAATTGTAAAGAGTGTGGCGCGGTGGCGGTGCCGGATAAAGATTTGCCCGTGAAACTGCCTGAAGAGGTTGAGTTTGAAGGTGTCGGCTCACCGATCAAAAAAATGCCTGAGTTTTATGAAACGACTTGCCCCAAGTGCGGCGGTAAAGCGGAGCGTGAAACAGATACGTTTGATACCTTTATGGAATCCTCCTGGTATTACGCACGTTATACCTGTGCCGATAATGATCAAGCCATGCTGGATGAACGTGCAGATTACTGGTTGCCGGTCGATCAGTATGTCGGTGGTATCGAGCATGCGATCTTACATCTGCTCTATGCACGGTTTTTCCAGAAATTAATGCGAGATGTGGGGTTAGTTAAAGAGGGCGAACCTTTTGCTAATTTACTCACGCAAGGCATGGTGCTGAAAGATGGCGTTAAGATGTCTAAATCAAAAGGCAATACGGTCGACCCACAAGGGTTAATTGCAAAATATGGTGCTGATACCGTGCGTCTGTTTACGATGTTTGCCGCGCCCCCGGAGCAATCGCTGGAATGGGCGGATAGTGGCGTGGACGGTGCATCACGTTTTCTGAAACGTTTATGGAAACGAGTGTATGAACATGTCGGGAATGGCGCTGTTTCTGTGCTGGATGTGGCGAGTCTGAATGCTGCACAAAAAGCATTACGTTGCCAAACCCATAAAACCATCGCCAAAGTCAGCAATGATATGGGCAAGCGTTTCACTTTTAATACAGCGATTGCTTCAGTGATGGAGCTGCTGAATGCACTGTATCGTTTTGATGATGAATCTGAGCAAGGTCGGGCGGTGATGCAGGAAGCGTTGGAAGCAGCGGCACTGCTATTGTCACCGATTACCCCGCATGTGAGCCATAGTTTATGGCAAACGCTGGGCGGCGAAGGAGCCGTGATTACAGCAGTGTGGCCTATTGTTGATGAAGATGCATTAGTCAAAGATAGCATTGAACTTGTTGTTCAAGTGAATGGTAAATTGCGTGGTCGCATTAATGTTGCAACGGATGCGGCAAAAGATGTAATTGAAACAGCGGCTTTGAATGATGAAAATGTGCAACGTTTTTTAGAAGGCAAAGTGGTCAGGAAAGTGATTGTAGTACCCAAACGTTTGGTTAATATTGTTGTGAGTGATGCATAACTCGAGAAGTCCTGATGAAATTGAAACCACAGCTCTTATTAGTTAACCGAGCATTCCGTTGGCAGGCAATTGTTCTGTTATTGATTATTTGCCAATGTGTGCTGCTGCTTTCAGGTTGTGGCTTTCGTCTACGTGGCAGCGATGTGGTTAAAATAGATCAAGTGGTCTATATTCAGACGAATAGATCACAGAGTGAGTTGGTGGGGTCTCTGAGTGATTATCTTGAACTGACTCAAAACCGCGATGAGGCTCACTCTATATTAACGATTATCAGTGAAAACAAAGGTCGACGTGTTCTTTCAGTCGCCAGTGATGGCAAAGTTGAAGAGTATGAACTGCAGTATGTGGTGACTTTTTCAGCGACTCAGAATAACAAAGAGGCCAAAGCACCTGATCAGATGCTCCTGCCTGAGCAGAGTGTGATTTTGAAGCGCACTTATCTGTTTGATGAGTCGGCTGTGTTAGCGATTGAGGCGGAAGAGTCTACTCTGTATGAAGTGATGGCCGATGATGCGGCACGTCAGATGACACGTCGCTTAGAAGCAGCAATAACCCGGTAAATTTACGATGGATGTCTCTTATCTTCTTGATTCATTAAATGATGACCAGCGTGAAGCTGTCTCTTCACCGCTGGAGCATCGCTTGATATTGGCCGGTGCGGGCAGTGGTAAAACGCGTGTGCTGGTGCATCGTATTGCATGGTTAATGCGTGTTGAAGGGGTATCACCCTTTGGTGTTATAGCAGTCACGTTTACCAATAAAGCCGCCGCTGAAATGCGAGTGCGCCTTGATAGCTTGTTAGGCATTCCAATGAGCGGTATGTGGGTGGGTACGTTTCATGGTATTGCTCATCGCTTACTGCGCACCCACTGGGCCGAAGCCAAACTTCCAAAAACATTCCAGATTCTCGATTCAGAAGATCAATTTCGTATTGTAAAGCGTGTCCATAAGGCGCTTGAACTGGACGATACACGTTGGCCACCACGCCAATCTCAGTGGTATATCAATGGTAAAAAAGATGAGGGGCTCAGGCCCCAACATCTTGACGATAATGGTGATTTTCAAGAAAGAAAGCTGATTGAAATTTACCAAGCGTATGAAGCGGCATGCCAGAAGAGTGGTGTGGTTGATTTTGCTGAATTGCTATTACGGGCGCATGAGTTACTGCGTGATAGCCCAACTCTTCTAGCACACTATCAAAATCGTTTTCACCATATCTTGGTGGATGAGTTTCAGGATACGAATACATTGCAATACGCCTGGCTCCGTCTGCTGGCGGGCAAAGAAGGCAAGTTATTTGCCGTTGGTGATGATGATCAATCTATTTATGGCTGGCGGGGCGCAAAAATTGAAAATATTCAGCGTTTCAGTGAGGAGCTTCCCAATGTCGGTGTGATCCGCCTGGAGCAGAACTACCGCTCGACAAATAATATTTTGTCTGCAGCCAATGCGATTATTGAAAAAAATGAAAATCGCATGGGGAAAAAATTATGGACAGCGGGTGAGAAAGGTGAACTGATTTTACTCTATACGGCATTGAATGAGCTGGATGAGGCACAGTTTATCGCTGAGCGTATTCAAAAATTGGTTGAGGCCGAGGGTTATTCACGGAATGATTTTGCGCTGTTATATCGTTCAAACGCCCAGTCCCGTGTACTTGAAGAGGCATTGATTCGTGCGGGATTACCCTATCGTATTTATGGTGGATTACGCTTTTTTGAACGGGCTGAAATCAAAGACGCAATGGCATATTTTCGGCTGCTTAAAAATCGTGATGATGACACGTCGTTTGAACGTGTCGTCAATACGCCAACGCGAGGTATTGGCCAAAGGACGCTGGACATTATCCGCACTCAGGCTCGTCAGCAAGCGACCTCTATGTGGCGTGCGGCGCAGTATGTGTTGGCTGAAAATGAGCTGACTGCACGAGCAGGAAATGCTGTGAAGATTTTTCTGAATTTGATTGATCAAACTTCTGACGAGACGGAAAATTTGCTGCTGCATGAACGTGTTGAGCAGACGATTGGGCAAAGTGGTTTGATTGATCACTATAAAAAAGAGAAAGGTGAAAAGGGTCAAACTCGAATTGAAAATCTGGGTGAATTGGTGACGGCAGCCCGTCACTTTAAGCCGAGTGATGAGGTTGAAGAGGCAGATATGGATCCTCTGGATGCATTTTTAGCGCATGCTGCACTGGAAGCGGGCGAATCACAAAGCGAACCGGGTGATGATTGCGTGCAGCTCATGACGTTGCACTCAGCAAAAGGGCTGGAGTTTTCGGTTGTATTTATGTGTGGTCTGGAAGAAGGTCTGTTTCCTCATAAACGCTCCAGTATGGAGCCAAGGCAGCTCGAAGAAGAGCGTCGGCTCTGTTATGTCGGTGTGACTCGGGCGCGTAAGCAGCTAATTTTATGCCATGCAGAACATCGGCGGCTTTATGGTGAAGATCACTACCCGCAATTGTCCCGTTTTGTGCGTGAAATTCCTGATGAGTTACTTGATGAAGTTCGCCAGAATTATGGCTCAGTGCGACCATCAAGTATGAACTCTGGTTTAGGTTCTACGGTTAAAAAAGTATCGACACAAGTTGAAGGGTTAGGCCTCGGGCAGTCAGTTTCTCACGCCAAGTTTGGGTCGGGTGTGGTGATGAACTTTGAGGGAGATGGCAGCCATGCGCGAGTTCAGGTTAATTTCGATGCTCATGGTAGTAAATGGTTGGTGCTGGCGTATGCAAAACTAGAAACGTTATAGTAGCCTTTCACTTCTTATAAAGGGCTGTGTGGTAATCAACCCTTCTTTGAATTTATGAATATCTTTTTCAGGTTTGCCAATGAAGTAGCCTTGGGCAAAATCCACACCAAAACCTTTTAACAACTGAAATGTTTCACCATTTTCAACCGATTTTGCAATCGTCTGCTTGCCCATGGCATGAGCAATTTGGTGGATGGATTGCACCATGGCTTGATTTACCTTGTTGTTTTTTAGGTCACGTACCAGAGAACCATATATTTTAATTTTGTCGATAGGTAGATGTTTAAGGTAATAAAAAGAGCTGAATCCAGAACCAAAGTCATCCATAACAAAATGACAACCGATCACGTTGAGCTCCTTAATAAATTTTGATACGGCATTCATATTAGTGATAACGGTACTTTCGTTGATTTCAAAAGTGAGGCGAGAGGCATCAATGCCGGTGGCTTTGATCTGGTTTCGAATCAATGTGAGTAATTCATCATTATCCAGTGAACGACCGGAAAGATTTATGGAAAAAGAGATGTTGGAGTCCATTTGAGCCAGTTTTGAGATCGCTTTTTGAGTGGTGACTCTATCGATCCGTTGGATCAAGTCAAAGCGTTCAGCGGCAGCTATAAAACCGCCAGGCAAGATTGTTTTTCCGCTATTGGTGATCATGCGCACGAGCACTTCAAACTCTATAATTTTACCATTTGGAATAGAAATAATTGGTTGGTAAACCAATTGCAGGTGGTCGTCATTGTCAAGCATATGCCGAACGCGACCAGCCCAGCCTGTCTCAATATTAAACTCAGAAGATTCATGGTACTCATAAAATTTAGCTTGATTACGCCCCGCTGCTTTTGCTGTATGGCAGGCTTGGTCTGCTTGTGAAATAACTTCATCTACAGAGTGGCTGCTATGATTAATTAAAGTCATGCCGATACTGCAGCTAATATTAAATGTTCGACCATCTTCGACAAAGCGATACTCTTCAAACATGGCCAATAAATTATTTGATATATATTCGGCTTTTTCATTGTTGGTGTTGTGAAGTATGATGGTAAATTCATCACCGCCAAGGCGAGCCAGCAGGTCACCATCTCGTGTATGAGTCTCCATCATTTGAGCGCATTCGATTAATAAACGGTCGCCTGACGCATGGCCAAGTGTATCGTTGACCTCTTTGAATCGATCAAGGTCAATGTAAAAAAGCATGCATTGAGTATCGCGATTAGCAACACGCTCAATGAGTTTTTCAAGCGCGGCATTGAAGTAGTGGCGATTATAGAGGCCGGTGAGTGAGTCATGTTCGACTTGATAGGTCAGTTTTTCATCCTGATCTCCCATCGTTTGAAACAGAGTGCTGAGCTCTTGTGTCAGATAGCCAATTTCATCGCTTGACTGGGGGGTGAGCTGCGCTGCTATCAGGCTGCTAGAGTGTTTATCCATACCATTTTTTTTCAGTAAGTTGATGACTGGTTTCAATGATTGGGTGATACCATTTAGAGAAAGCCATGCAACCATAATGGTGGTGACACCTAAACCAAACCATGCAAGTAAAAATTCAACTTTGAAAATATCTGTTCTCCAGGAAATATATCCCAGTAGAACGGCGCTGGTGAGTAAAGGGTAAATGCCACCTAATAGAAAAGTTCGTAATTTCAAACTGACCCGAATGCGATCAAGTTCAATGTATGCAATTAATCGCCCGAGTTTATTAAACGCCTGAAAATAAAGCGGTATACCGATTAAAGCAGTGACGGCAAGATAGAGTATGGCCAGCGTTGCCGTTTCTGTAAACCGTTCTGTATAGCTACTTAGGTGAGTGGTTGTGATATAAAATGCAAGCACACTAAAAATGACAAAATGAAGTAATAGCCCCCAGTAATTGATATGAAAGCGAGCAAGGTTTCTATTAAGTACGGGGGAAAGCTTTGTGGTGGACTCTTCTTCAAAAGCTTTTTTAAAAATGTTCATAAAGCGCCAAAAATGAATGCGGGAAATTACAAACATGGCGACGGCAATGACCCAGATCAGATTTTGTTTCCACAAGGGGTAAAGCGAATAATGGTCAAATAATCCAGTATAACTTGCCAGTATCAGGCAGGTCAGTGGAATGAATAAGAATGCAGAGGCTGTAATAAGTGAAAAGCAACGACGAATCTGTTGGAAGTTTGCTTTTCTGTTGATGTAATGTGACATGGTTGTATTTGGGGTTCGTTTGAATTAACCAAAAAGCACCGTAATAGAGCCCTATCATTATGAAACTCTTTACATATTGCAAATAGAATATATTTTTTTCGTATTGTTTTATAAATTTAATTCGCCTGTATCAGGAAAAGTACTGCCCCAACCCTTGCAGTGCCACAACAGAATATAATGGTTATGTCAGTCGGCGAAGCTCTGAAGGCAAGGGAAATATAGTCGTTTCCGGCTCACCCTCGGCTTCTTCAACGCTGCTTGCACCGAGTGTTTTCAGATGATCAATAACCCATTCCACGAGCAGCTCAGGGGCGGAAGCCCCCGCAGTAATTCCAATGGTCTCTTTGCCATTGAGCCAGGTTGGATCAATATCTTCCGGGCCATCAATCAAATATGCATCGACCCCCATTTTTTGGGCTATTTCCCGTAAACGGTTTGAGTTTGAACTATTTTTGGAGCCGACAACAAAGACTAAATCACATTGTCTGGCGAGCTGTTTAACTGCATCTTGCCGATTTTGGGTGGCATAGCAGATATCATTTTTCTTGGGGCCGGACAGGTTTGAGTAGCGCTGTCGCAGAGCGTCAATGGTGCGTGATGTATCGTCCATAGAAAGTGTTGTCTGGGTGGAATAAGCAACTTCAGATGAGCTATCCAGGCTGAGCTGAGCGACATCTTCCGGTGTTTCAACAATATGGATGGTTGCTTTGTTATTCCTTCTTTCGTATTGGCCTAATGTACCTTCCACTTCAGGGTGGCCAGCATGACCGATCAGAATAACATCCCGCGCCTCTTTACTATGACGTTCGACGGCTAAGTGAACCTTGGTCACAAGCGGGCAGGTGGCATCGAATATTTTGAGTTTACGGCGCTTTGCTTCATTGCGTACCGCTTTTGAAACGCCGTGTGCGCTGAAAATAACCGTAGCATCGGCAGGCACTTCATCAAGCTCTTCGACAAAAATAGCGCCTCGTTTGCGTAAATTGCTGACGACAAATTTGTTGTGTACTACTTCATGGCGCACATAAATGGGTGCGCCATGAAGCTCCAGAGCACGTTCTACAATTTCAATGGCACGATTGACGCCAGCACAAAAACCACGCGGGTTCGCTAGAATAATTTTCATGATTGTTCAGGTTGCTTTCTAAAAGTATCAATAATAAGCATGACTGCGCCGACACAAATGGCTGCGTCTGCGATATTAAATGCAGGCCAATACCATGATTGGTAATAAAGTTGAACGAAATCGACCACATGCCCCAGCTGGATGCGATCCCATACATTGCCTATCGCACCGCCGAGAATCAGAGCCAGTGCAATCGCAAGCCATTTTTGACTGAATTTTAACGTATACAACCAATAAATAATGGCCACACTGACGATCAGTGTGATCGTCGTGAAAAACCAGCGTTGCCAGCCGCCAGCATCACTGAGAAAACTGAAAGCAGCTCCTTTATTATAAGCCAGCATTAGATTGAATGAAGGCACAATGGGAACTTGTTCAAGGTAGATGAGATTGGCTTCAGCCAGGAACTTTGTCCACTGATCCAGTATGACGATTATAATCGTCAGCCATAACCAAACCAATCCACTATTTTTATACTTATCAAAGATCATGCGAATTTCCTGTTTTCACCTTGGCCGGTGACATTTTCAATGCAACGACCACAGAGTTCGGGGTGTTCATTATAAGAACCGACATCTTGTTGATGATGCCAGCAGCGTACACATTTATTATGAGCCGAAGGTTTGGCTGTAATCCAGAGCCCGTCCATCTGGCTTTTAACCGCACTTTCGGGCCTGTTTTTCGATGGATGAATTCGAGCATAGGATGTAATCAAAACAAAGCGAAGTTCATCATCGAGCTGTGATAAGTTTTGCAGTAAATCAGCATCACAGTAGAGATCAATCTCAGCATCTAGCGGTGAGCCGATCTCACCATTGACTCGCAACCCTTCAAGAATTTTGCTCACGGCTTCTCGTGCGGTAATAATTTGGTTCCAATTCAAGGGGCTTGCGTCAATTGATTTTTCTTCAAAACCATCGACTTGATACCACTCATTGAGGAAAACCGACTCGTTACGTTTACCCGGAATAAATGGCCATATTTCATCTGCGGTGAAGCTCAAAATAGGGGCTAACCAGCGAGTCAGCATTTCGATGATGTGATGCATCGCCGTTTGTGCCGAGCGCCGAGCCAGACTATTTTCTTGAGTGGTGTATTGACGATCTTTGATGATATCCAGATAAAAACCACCCAGTTCGACTGCACAGAAGTGGTGTACTTTTTGATAGATTTGGTGAAATTCAAAGGTATCATAAGCACCGCGCAGTTCATCTTGTAATTGCATGGCTCGGCGCACTGCCCAACGATCCAAGGCCAGCATTTCACTGGGTGCGACGCTATTAATTTCAGGTTCAAAACCATTCAGGTTGGAGAGTAAAAACCGAGCCGTATTACGTAGGCGACGATAAGTATCCGCAGTACGTTTCAAAATTTCATCTGAAACGTGCATCTCGGTGGTGTAATCTGTTGCAGCGACCCATAAACGGATAATATCAGCGCCCAGATTTTTAACGATTTTCTGTGGTGCAATGGTATTGCCCTCAGATTTGGACATCTTGCGGCCTTTGGCATCCACAGTAAAACCATGGGTCAGAACATTGCGATAGGGCGCTTCGCCATGCATCGCAACGGCACTCATCAATGATGATTGAAACCAGCCGCGATGTTGGTCTGAACCTTCCAGATAGAGATCAGCGGGTGAGCCTAATTCATCCCGACGCTCCAGTACGCACGCATGAGATACCCCAGAGTCAAACCAGACATCGAGTGTATCGGTCACTTTTTCATATTGATCGGCATCATCACCCAGCAGTTCATTGACCTCAAGATCAAACCAGGCATCAATACCTTGTTGCTCGACTTTTTGAGCAACGGTTTCGATTAGAGTTTCTGTATCTGGATGGGGTTCACCGCTCTCTTTATTGATCAACAGCGCAATTGGCACGCCCCAGGTGCGTTGACGTGAAATACACCAATCGGGACGGCTTTTTATCATGCCTTCGATGCGAGCTTCTCCCCAGCTTGGCATCCACTGTACATTTTTGACCGCCGTCAACGCGGAGTCACGCAAGCCATTTTGTTCCATGCTGATGAACCACTGAGGTGTGGCACGAAACATAACAGGCGTTTTATGTCGCCAGCAGTGCGGGTAGCTGTGGCGAATCGCTTCAAAGTGCAGCAGTGCACCACGCTCTTTTAAGACTTCAACTACATGGTCGTTGGCTTTGAATGCAAACTCACCGGCGAATAGTTCTGTGCTGGGTAGAAAACAGCCATCACCACCGACGGGATTATCAATCGGTAAGTCGTAAGCTTTGCCTGCAATAAAGTCATCGACACCGTGGCCTGGAGCGGTATGAACAGCGCCGGTACCTGCGTCTGTGGTGACATGATCACCAAGGATGATCGGTACATTTCGCTCATAAAACGGGTGCTTAAGTTGCAGGTTTTCCAGATCAGCGCCTTTGCAACGGCCGAGTATTTCATGGTTTTGGATTTCAGCGCGTTGTAACACGCCTTCATAGAGCGCTTCGGCAAGCAGTAATTGTTCATCGTCTGCTTGGACTAATACGTAATCCAGCTCAGGGTTTAGTGCAACGGCCTGATTGGCAGGCAGTGTCCACGGCGTGGTCGTCCAGATTACTGTTGAGAGTGTGCCGCTGCCGCGTTTGGTGATATTGCTTTGCTTGAAAAAGGCATCGGTATCGCAAAATTGAAAGCGCACATCAATCGCAGGGGAAGTTTTGTCTTGATGCTCAACCTCCGCTTCGGCCAATGCAGAACCACAGCTTGGGCACCAATGAACAGGTTTAGCGCCTTTATGAAGGTGACCTGCTTTAACAATACGCCCCAGGCTGCGAATGATATCGGCCTCAAATGAATAATCCATTGTGAGGTAAGGTTGATCCCAATCCCCCCAAATTCCAAGACGAATAAAATCTTCCCGTTGTTTGTCGACCTGTTTTTTTGCATATTCACGACAAGCTTTGCGGAAGGTTTTAGCATCTACTTTTTGGCCGACTTTACCAATTTTCTTTTCGACCATCAGTTCAATAGGCAGGCCATGACAATCCCAGCCTGGCACATAGGGCGCATCAAAACCACTGAGCGATTTAGATTTAACAATAATATCTTTCAGGATCTTGTTAACGGCATGGCCAATATGAATATCACCGTTTGCATAGGGAGGGCCATCATGCAGAATATATTTTTTTGCCCCTGCGCGTGCGGCTCGAAGCTTTTTGTAGAGTGTTTTTTCACTCCAGCTTTTGAGCATCTGTGGCTCACGATTTGCCAGATTCGCTTTCATGGCGAAAGCTGTTTTTGGAAGGTTTAAGGTCTCTTTGTAATTATTGGCCACAACAGTTCTCTTGAGCTTGGGTGTTTGATCTAATATTCATAAGTTGCCGAACGCGGGCAACATCTTTTTTAATTTGCTGTTTTAAAATTTCCAGCGATTCAAAGTGCAACTCTTCACGCAGTTTATATTTAAAGTCCACGTCAACATAGTGCCCGTAAACATCTTCTGAAAAATCGAGTAGGTGAATTTCCAGTAAATATTGCTTGCCGCCCACCGTCGGCCTAGTGCCGATACTGGCTGCACCAATCACGGGTTCTTTTTTCAAACCAAAAACTTCAACCGCATAAATGCCACTGAGTGGTGTCGTTTTTCGGTGCAAATGAATGTTGGCGGTGGGAAAGCCCAGTGTGCGACCCAGCTTATCACCATGTGCGACACGCCCGCTGATTCGATAGGGGCGGCCTAATAAATTTTCGGCGGTAGTTAAATCACCCTGGGTGAGTGCGTGGCGAATTCGAGTGCTACTGACACGTTGCTGTCCCATATCAAAGCTATTCATCTGCACGACCTGAAAACCGAGTTTTTCACCCATCTTTTTCAACAGGGCAAAGTCACCTTGGCGGCGATAACCAAAACGAAAGTCATCGCCAACGACCAAATAGCGCACATTGAGCCCATTAATGAGTACTTTTTGGACAAACTCTTCAGCAGATAGAGCGACCATCGCCGCATCAAAGCGTAAATAAAACAGGTAATCAATTGAAAATTGACGCAATGCCTGAAACTTTTCACGAAAACGTGTTAGACGTGATGGCGCGGCATTTTCTGAAAAATATTCTGGGGGTTGTGGTTCAAAGGTAATCACAACGGAAGGTAAGTTGAGTTCAGCCGCTTTGTCAGTCAGTTGAGTGATTACTTGTTGATGGCCTAAGTGAATACCATCAAAATTACCAATGCTGACAACACACCCTTTCAGGTTCGGGGGTATATTGTATAGGCCTCGAATCAATTTCATGTTGTGAGTCAGATGATCTAAATTGGCGTGTTTAAAGGGAAAACGGGCTATTATAGCGAAATCTGCCGGATGGTCTAAATCTTATTGCGATCTTCATGTGTAATCAAGTAAAAGCTGGGAAGAAAACCCTGATCCAGCTACAATGGCCACCAAGAATTTATAGCTTATGAATAGTAAGCTCCATGCTTTGTTAAGATTTTATGCGGCATTCTGATGACAATCAGATCTTAGGTTGATCAATGGTAAAAAAATACAACAAAACAGTTAAACAAAAGGTTAAATGGTGGTGGGATACTCGTGTGGTTGGGTTTTTCCGTGTCAGGCTGCGTAACCTTTGGAAGAGAAACGTCAACCACACGGCAGATACGATTACTTTTGATCGCACTGCGGCTGAACTCACTCAGCCTGACCCTGATGGTATCACCGTTATTCTGACGGCTTACCGGCGTACAGAGTACTTGGCGGAGCAAATCAAAGCGCTTAGAAATCAAACCATACCGCCAACAGAAATTTGGGTATGGACGAATCTTAGTCCCGACAAGCTGCGTGACGTATCGTCATTGGCTGATCGGGTTGTAGTATCCAATACAAACTGGCTGTTTTGGGGGCGATTTGCTCTGGGGAATTTGGTGCGAACAGGTTACGTTGCGTTCTTTGATGATGATATTTTGCCGCAGCCCCGATGGTTTGAAAACTGTTTAACAACCATTGATAACGGTTATGACGGCATCTTGGGAGGGTCGGGTGTTCTGCTTCCCATCGAGGGAGGCTATTCAAGCAAAAATAAAGTGGGGTGGAATGGCAAACACTCAATATCGACAGAGCAGGTTGATCTTGTTGGTCATGCCTGGTTTATGCGAAAAAAACATGTTCAATATATGTGGCGGGAAGAGCCGTGTTCTTGGGATAATGGTGAGGATATTCACCTCAGTTATATGGCTCTTAAATATGGCGGTATTAAAACGTTTGTTCCTCCACACCCAGAAGATGATCAATCGCTGTGGAGCTGTCGACCAGACTTTGGCAAGATTGTCGGGCGAAAAGCCGTGGCTACTTTCAAAACAGCAGATCACAAACAGACCCGTACAAACATCGTTCACCAATACCACCAAGATGGCTGGAAGATTGTTGAAGAGGCCAGTGGTGCGCAGGTAAAAACCTTTGCAGGTGACCTTACTAAGTTTAATAGAAAGTTAAAAAATGGTGAAAATTTTTCTTTGGTCAGGTTTGGCGACGGTGAGATGATTGTCATCAATGGCGAAAGTATCGATCTATCCAAAAAATGCAATGGGGAACACAAATACACACCTGATAATGCAGAGGATGAGAGACACCGAAAAATTCTCGAAGAGTCTTTGTTGTTCAAAGACAAACAGTACTTTGTTGGCTTGCCTTGTCGCTGTTGTGTAGGTGACGAGCACTGTGATCAGTTAAGAAGTCAATCACAGCAAGAAGAAGCCAGTTTGACTTGGGCGAATCTATTCGTAAATTCGAACTATGCGGCTTTTTTAGACTCCACAGTTCCTGTATTTCAATCTAGAGTCATCAATATTGTTTGTCACAAAGAGGCTGATATTCACAACCTTCCTTTCACTACGAGCAAAGACTTTCGAGTGGGAGGAAATGCATGGGTCGTGAATTATGGTCGCCTGCTGGAAGAAATTAAGGCGTATATTTCAGAGAATGATATCGAAGATGAAGTATTCATATTTTGCGCAGGCGTATTAAGTAATATGCTTATTTACCAGTTAACTAAAACTTATCCTAACAATACTTATATCGATTTGGGCTCTGTGTTCGATGCCGTTATGGATTTAGGCAAAACAAGAAAGTATCTGAAAGGCAGTAGAAAACAGTTGAAAAAAGTGTGTGTTTGGTAAATAACGTATAAACCATATGACATATCAATCACCTTCACTGAGTGAAAAAATGGTTAAAGTGTTGCGAGCAAAGAGTATAAACATGTATGTTTGTGTGACGGCTCAGCACAGTTGAGGCCTTGCTTAATAATCAGGATGAATTTAACAAAATGTCTCTAGCTCATAATCCTTATAGTAATGGTTTGGCATCGGAACGAATTTTAAGGTCATTAAAACTGATATGAGTACCTCTTTCCGTCCATCAGCCATTTCTCGCTGGAGAGATGGCTTGGAAAATTTATTTTTTCGTTTTGCTAATAACTTGATACCTGCTCGATGGTTTTTGCCAAACGTTCCCTCAGGTGAGGAGCGAAGCACCTATCGAGGCAAAACTACATTGGAAGTTGTCAGCCATTGCTGGAACTATTCACACTTGATGGCTTACCATTTAAGTTCTTTTGTTAACTATCCACCCACCAAAGTTGATGTTACTGTCACCGTTTTTTATTCAAAGGAAGATATTGCGACTCAAGCGATGCTCGACTTTTATAGCAAAATGGAGATTCCTGGCGTTATCTGGAATTGGCAACCACTCCCTAAAGAGAAGCTTTTTCGTCGAGCCATTGGGCGCAACAAAGCAGCGCTGGCGACAAAAGCAAACTGGATCTGGTTTATTGACTGTGACCTTATTTTTCATAAAAATTGTTTAGATTCATTGGCTACGGCCTTGCAAGGGCGCAATGATGTTCTTCTATTCCCCAAGGGAGAGTTCACAACACCACTGTTGGATGAGTCAAATCCTTTGTTAACGGATGGACTCCAGCCTAAAGTGATGGATATTGATACAACTCTATTTAGCCCTCGAGAGATAACAAGAGCGGTTGGGGCTTTTCAAATTACCCACGGTGATGTTGCTCGTGCCTGCGGATATTGCAAGAATATAAGGGTGTATCAAACCCCCAGTGAACACTGGCGAAAAACATACGAAGATCGTGCTTACCGATGGTTATTGCGAACGCAAGGTATAAGTATTGAAATTCCTGGCATTTATCGTATTCGCCATATCTCTAAAGGGAGGTACAAAAAAGATACATTTTGGGCAAAGTTGCGTAGTTATGTGCGCCTCACAAAATCCAGAATCAATGAGCGACAAAGCAATTGATGCTTATTGAGAAAGACAAGCCATTAATGAGCCAATTAACAGCAACAGCGGCTGGGCTTTTAATAGTTGTTTTTCCGGCTCTGCTCATGACTGTGCCTTTTGCTGGAGGAGGCGCACTCTTTCTTCTTGTCATTGTTAGTTGTATTGGCTTATTTCTTAATAGGGAAGTGGTGCCGTTAAACCAAAGCGAACGCTACCTCATCTTTTCTGTTTTATTTTTTTTTACTGTGTACGCCATCAATATAATAAGTTTTGGAACACGGCTAAGTGGATTAGATGATGTTTCTCGATTCATCATACTATTGCCTATTTTTTTCTACCTTAGAAAGGCCAATGTTCGTGTCGAATATTTTATTTTTAGCATAATTATTGGTGCAATAGCTTGTGGTGTATTTGGCTTCTATCAAATATTTTATCTAGAACTTCCTCGTGCGGAAGGAATCAAAAATGCGGTGCCTTTTGGAGGTATCAGTATCGTTTTAGGCTTGATGTGTTTGTCTGGTGTGTTGTTAGCATCAATTTCCAAACCTTTCAGGTTGCTATTGTTCACAGGCTTTCTTTTGGGGTTGGCAGGATCCATATTCAGTGGAACCCGAGGTGGGTGGATTGCAATACCCGTTGTTCTATTAATGATTGTTGCGATGAACCCAATGAAATGGGGGGGGATGAAAAAACTGGCCAGCATTGCCATTCTCTTTCTTGGTTTGGGTGGCGCTTACTATTTACCTGACATTCAAGTGCGAGTTGATATCGCATTAAATCAATTTAATGCATATTTTTCTGAAGGGGTTGTTGGTACTTCCGTAGGGCTACGTTTAGAGACATGGCGAGCATCTATTCTGGCAATATCAGAGAATCCTTTTTTTGGTGTAGGGGAAGGAAACTTTCGTAATACAATGAAAATATTAGTGAGTGAAACGCGTGCGAATGCACTCGTTGTGGAAAAAGTCGCTCACGTACATAATGAATTTGTCTCTGCGACTCTACACCGTGGCTTGATTGGTCTTGTGTCTCTAATATTAATATTTGTTGTGCCGCTGCATGCCCTCATGAAATTAATAAATAAAGGGCGAGGCTTAAATCAGTTTCTACCCATGAGTGGAGCCATACTTATTATTAGCTATATGATTTTCGCACTCACAAATATCGTTTTTGGGCAGCAAAATACTACGCTGCTTTATGTTGCTTATTTGTATATTATCTATGGAATGATTAGCTCTAACTCGCGTAGGACGATGATTTTAAATTCTTGAGGTGTGACTCATGTTGATCATTGGGTATGTGATACAAAAGAGTGTTGTGTGTCTATTGTTTTTCAATGATATGAATTAATGAAGAAAACCACTCGAGTACAAAGGTTTTTTAATGAAGAGGTGGGTCGCGTAGAATATATTATATCTCGTGATGACAATATCACTGCCGATCAAATTAAGAAGCTCTTTTCACCAGACTACTTAAAAAGCCATCAAATGCTAACGGGCAGCGCTGAAGCAGGACGTGGCAATGCTCATTTTTTTACCCTTGATGGCTGTGAGTTTGTATTGCGTCACTATTGTCGTGGTGGTTTGGTGGCGCGTTTTAATAAAGATCAATATCGCTGGCAAGGTCTTGAAGCAACGCGGGCATTTTGTGAATTTGAGTTACTGGTTAAAATGGCTGAGATGAATTTGCCTGTGCCAATACCTTATGCGGCAAGAGTGTGTCGGTCGGGTTTCAGGTACTCAGCAGATCTTATTACTGAGCGTATACTTAATGCCCAGTCATTGGTAGAGCGATGTGCTAAAGAAGAAGGGGAACAAAAGTTATGGGCTGCGGTGGGAGAGACCGTTCGGCGCTTTCATGATCGGCAAATTTATCATGCTGATTTGAATGCTCATAATATTCTTATTGCAGAGGGTTCTGTTTATTTGATTGATTTCGACAAATGTAAAATAAAAGCAAACTCAAGTCGATGGAAAAAAAGTAATATTGATCGTCTAAAACGCTCGTTAGATAAACTTAAAAACAGAGGTGTGATCAACTTTCAAGCAGGAGATTGGCAGACCTTTCTGGCGGCATATCAGTCTAAGAGGCTGCCCCTATCAAAAATAGGCTAAATATCTTTCAACAATACCTTTATTTATTTCAAATAGGGTATGAGCATTATTGGCGGTGATATCTCTAAAATCAGTGTCAGTAATGAGCCGTGACAGAGCTTGTTCTAATGTTTGTTCATCTTCAACTTCTATAATGGCATTTGCCGCGTTAAACAGCGCTGTTATTTCACTGAAATTATGCATATGAGAGCCGCAAATAACTGCCTTATTTAAAGCGGCTGCCTCAAGAAAATTTTGCCCACCATGTGGAATAAAAGAGCCTCCTATAATGCAAAACTCACTGTCAGCAATCAGGTCGATCACTTCTCCGGTCGTATCTGCAATATAGATTTGTGTGTGGTTGTTAATCGGCTCATTTTTGCTACGCGATGATGTTTGAAAACCGATTTGATTGAGCTCTTGCTGTAATGCCTCTCCTCTTTCTGCATGTCTTGGAATGATAAGAAGAAATAGCTTATTTTTTTGTAGGTGACTTTTCATCGCATTGGCGATGAGCTGCTCTTCACTTTTGTGTGTCGATACGGCTGCAATATAATTGCGAGCGCTCATTTTTTTGAGTGAATTTTGAGGGTTTATCTTTGCGGGTGGCGTGACCCATTTTAAATTTCCGATATTTTTAGCTTTGAAAAAACCCAATGATTCAAAATTTATGGCTTGTTGCTTTGACTGTGCTAATACCTGCTTGGTTTTAAGTAAACACTGTTTATAAAGATACAGAATGAATTTGGGTGCTCCCAGTGTTTTTTTTGACAAGCGAGCATTAATGATGCTGATAGGAATTTTTTTCTTCTGACAAAGGTCGAACATATTGGGCCAAAGCTCGGTTTCTAAAATAATAGCTTCTTGTGGCTTGGTTCTATTCAAAAAATATCGTATTGCCCAAGCAAAGTCGATGGGTAAAAAACAGTGAGTGTAGCGGCTCTGATCAAACTTTTTTAAGGCCGCATATTTTCCCGTGGGTGTATTTGTGGTGATTAATATAGGTTGAGACGGGTGCTTTTTTTTTAGTCCTTGAATAAATACAGCCGCAGTATTGACCTCACCCACAGATGCACAGTGAATCCATATAGGTGAATTGAGTTTCGGTATTGAAAAGCCAAAGCGTTGCAATAAGAACTCTAATTTTCCATTGCGAGTAATGTATTGATGCAGAGTCATAATGATGAAAATGGGTGTTAAAAGCAGTAATAAAATCCGGTAGGTATAGAGTCCAAGTGTTGCTGTGACTGATGAAGTGGGCATTTGGTTAATCATTGTGTTTTAGTGACTATTTAGTGTTGCTGTGCTTTAACAAATTTGTCATGGTATTGTTTACTACTATATCCGCTACTTTTGATGATCAAAAAATGAATCTTGATGACTTTCAGCTCATTGTACCAAACAAAGCAAAAGCATTGATGCTTGCACAGCGTGAAGTGGCCTCATTTGTTTATGATGCTGTGCAACTAGAGGGCATCAACTTTACTCTTCCTGAAATACAGACTTTGATGGAGGGTGTCACCGTTGGTGGGCATAAATTAAGTGATCAACAGATTGCGCTTAATCAAGCACAAGCATGGAAGCAGCTTTTTGCTTGGATCAAAAGCGATGAATTTGAAATTACGCCTGATAAGGCTTGTGAGTTACATACAATCGCAGGCAAAGAAGAGGCACTGGAGTGGGGACAATTTCGTTCGGGAGGTGCCACCATTGCAGGAACAGAGTATATGCCGCCTAGTGCGGATGAATTACCTCATTGGTTTGAAACTATGGTTCAGGATATGGTAGGCCTGAAAGATATTTATGACCAGGCAATTCATATCTTTTTAACCATGGCGCGATGCCAGTTTTTTTACGATGTGAATAAACGCATGGGACGCTTTATGATGAACGGGGTGTTGCTCAATGCGGGGTATCCTGCCATTAATCTTCCAGCTAAACGAAAGTTGGAGTTTAACCAGCTGATGTAAAGTGGACCCCAGATTCCGGACAGTAGTTTAAGCTGTACCTGATAATCTGGGATATAAGTAATGAGTGAGAAGAAGAAACGCAAGGTACACACAGCAGAGTACAAGGCAAAGGTAGGTCTTGAAG